>JAEUIG010000858.1 GCA_016795125.1 Planctomycetaceae bacterium
CCGGCCGGCTTGTTCAGCCCGCTGACGCGCTTGATCTCGTTCCACTCGTTGGCGTCGCTGTAGCGGACCAGGATCGCCTGGCCGCGATCGAAATGCACATAGATGTAGTTCCGGCCGTCGACGGCCCGGACGACGAAACCGCACGCCTGCACGCCCTGATCCTGCGGCTCCACGAGGAATTGAGCGGAAACCGCCACGTCCTCGAACTCGGACGGCAGGTAAAACGCCCGCGAGATTCGCCGGCGGCCGTCGAGCACCAGTTCGCCCTTCTGAACGCTTCCCGTCGGCTGATCGAACCGCCACGCGTCGGCGGCGCCAGGATTCTGCAGACCCACCGTTTCCGCAGCCGACACGGCGCCGGCAAGCAGCGCCAGGCACCCAGCGGCTGACGACAGGATGGATGAAAGCGATGCGAAGTGAGCGTGCATTGGTCGGTTCACAGTCGGTTGTGCCGGCGCGCAGGAGAATCGCAGCAGGGCCATCGGGGTCCGAACGGAGAGCGGGCGGCATGTGACGCCGCGTCGATCAATAACGGTTGCCCGGACTTCCGTTCGCGAAAGCTACTTACTGGGCTGGAGTTCGAACGTGAACTCATTCGGCCCGGAAGACGACACGTTCGCGACGAGGTCGCTCGTTTTTCCGTCGTTGTACATCGTGGGAATCACGCTGGTCACGACGACGATCGGGTTGTCGGGGCCGGGCGGGTCGCCGATTGTTCCAGGCACCCCCTTGGTGGGATTGGTTTCCTGTTTCTCGGACGTGATGGCGACTTCCTTTTGACCGACGGTCGAAGGGAACGAGAACTCGCCGTCCTTGATTTTTCCGGCGTAGTCCTTGTCTTCCCCGGCCGCGTCGATGAACCGGATTGAACCGGTTTCCAGCGGCGCACCGTTGAAGGACACGGACCCTTCGACAATGACCGTCTCCGGGCCGTCGCTGCCGCCGCAGGCGGACATCAGCAGGCACAGACCCACAATACCGGCAGTGGATTTGAAGCGGGACACGGACTCAGTGCTCCTGGATCAAAGGCGAGATAGGAATTGAGACAGTGGCGAGACACACATTGCGAGCTTGTCTCGGAGCATCCGACGGCGGTCCCGGCCCGGGCGGGGGAGCGCCGGGCACGGGACACAAACCGTCAGGTGATACGCTGGCCGAAACCCGGGTTACCAGGTCTGCAGGTCTTCGTTGCCGTTGCGCGAACCTGCGCCACGCCACACGAACGTGTCGATGTTCTCGGACACGAACCGCACGCTGCCGTCGCCCAGCAGTGCGCTGACGCCGCCTTCGTGGTAGCTGCGGGCAAAGATGCGCGCCCGCGTGCCGGAGCCGCCAATCGATTCGCACGGCGCACCGGGCCAGGTCGTGCTCTTGCACTGATAGACACGGTCCGTCACCGGAGTGTTGGGCGGCTGAGCCGTGCAGAACAACGGCAGCCCCCAGAAACCGTTCCAGTACACGCCGGCGTCCCACGACCGGGCCGTGTCACTCCGGCTCGACTTCCCGCGCACCACGCACTCGCTGATCATGACCGTGTTCGAGGTGCCGTCCACGCAATCGCCGATCCGCGTGCTGGAAATGCAGAAGAACAGGCCGTTCATCTTTTCGCCGCACTGCGTGTTCGGCGAGCCGCTGTTGTAGTCGCCGAATTCCGTATTGCCCGTGCACGCCAGGTAATTGCCCTGCTGGCCGTCGTGCGACTCGGTGGGCGTCGACGGATCGGACGGGCAGGAAGCGTACGGGATCTTGTCGTAGCGGTTCGGGAACCGGTACACGTCCTTGCCCCCCGCGAGAAAATCGGACGCGAAGAACGGGGACATCAGGTTGTACATCGGCGCCTGGTCCATGTAGGGCATCACGAACTGCCACCAGCTGCTGCCGAGCATCCCGGCGCCCTGGGCGCTGTACATCAGAGTCGTCGGAGACTGCCACATGCCGGAGTAAATACCGGCCGGGAAGACGCGGTGCACGTCGTGATAGTTGTGCAGGCCCAGTCCCAGCTGCTTCAGGTTGTTGCGGCATTGCGTCCGGCGGGCCGCCTCGCGGGCCTGCTGCACGGCGGGCAGCAGCAGGGCGATCAGAATGGCAATGATGGCGATGACGACGAGCAACTCAATCAACGTAAAGCCGCGATTGAACTTTCGACAAGACCGCATGACGAGCCTCCCTTTTTTGGTGATGGGAAAAGGAACGGCAAAATCTGGCCGAACACCGAGGATCGGCCGACGAACGGGACGAACAACCAAGCGCGTGTCCCGCCCGTTGAGATGCAATCGATCGCCCGCAACCTGACGTTTACGAAAGGGATGAACCTCCTCGGACCTCATTGGAGTACACTTCGGCGGCCTGCGCGGGCGGCTGTGGGACAGTCGTCCACGTACGCGCTGTTGATTCCTTGTGGCGTCGCTCATGCCGGATCAGCGTCTGGCCGGGCAGAAGCTTGAGTGGCATCTCGCGGACTTCATCGTGATCGATCGCCAGGGTGCCGTGCCGCATGTCGTGCAGCAGGGACGCGGCCTCCCGCCCGAGTCGCGATTCGTCGACAACGACGCTGGTCAGGTTGCGGAGCAGCGCGCCTTCGCGACGACTCCCGCCGAATCCAACCAGCGACACGTCGTCCGGCACACGGATGCCGCGCCGCGACAGCAGGACGTAAATCAGCTCGGCAATCGAATCGAAACTGGCGAAGATCGCCGTCGGCGGATCAGGATCGCGGAACATCTCTTCCAGCGCCTGTTCAAACTCGCACTCATGGGCCGACACTTCGGGAGTCGCGATCTGCCCGTAGAACACGCGCAGTGAAGTGGGATCGAGGCCGCCGTCATGAACCGCCCGGCGGAAGCCGCGCTCGTAGGCTGCCGGCGCCGCAGAATTCGTGGAGGCGATAAACGCGATCCGTCGATGCCCGGCCGAAACGATGGCTTCGCCCGCAATCCGTCCGACATTCTCGAACGGAATGGACAGCAGCGGCGCACGCACACCATCGACGCGCCGCGCGCAGAAGACCACCGGAATGCCGTTATTGTGCAACTGGCGAATGTGAAACGACGGCGTCGCCGGGGTCGTCGTCGGCACGATGGCGACGCCTGCGATCCGCATGTCGATCAACTGCAGAATCGAGTTTCCCTGGCGGAAAACGTCGTTCTCCGTGTTGGACACGATCACCTGGTTGTGGACGCGCGCGGCCGCTTCCTCGAAGCTCCGGTGCAGTTCCGGGTAAAACCCGACGCCGGTCTCCGGAACGATCAGCGCAAAGATGTCCTGTCCGTTCCGCAAGCGGTCCCGCGCGTGCTCGTGCACGAAGGTGCCGCGACCGTGCACACGCCGCACCAGCCCGTCCTTCTCCAGCGACGACATCGCCTGACGGACCGTGCTGCGCGCAATCTGCAGAGTCCGGGCGACCTCGTGTTCCGAAGGGAGTGCGTCCCCACCTTCCAACTGTCCGCTGGCAATCTGCGAAGAAATCAGTTGCCGGACGCGTTCATGCTTGGGGATCGAAGCATCGGTTGAAAAACCGGTGTATTGCAGAGTTTCGTGATCAGGTCCGCCGCTGAACATGCAGACTTCCGATCGATCTGGATTCAATCGTCTGCCTAAAGGTATGGACATGACTATACCACTTCATCTCAGAATCTCAAGCGAATGCATCCTGCTTTGTGCGAACATCGGCCATGCGCATTGTCGACGACGGGAACTTGGCGCGTAAGTTGTTTGACGTGTTGGTACGTACCACTGTACATTCATTGCGTCGCTCAGTTGTGCTCATATCGCAGAGATGCACATGTCTGAAACGCAACCGTCCGCCGCCGCTTCGAGTTCCGCACCCGTTCAAGTGCCGGCCGCCGGGCGCAAGCCGCGGTCGAAGGCGGAGCGAGTCGTCGTCTGGGGAGTGATCGCCGTGGGCTTGGCGCTGATCGCCACTGAGGGGATGCCGCGGCTTCGCTACACCCTGGACTTCAACGCTCTGGAAGGGGCAGTGGCGCAGCAGGATTCGACAGATCGCGGCGTCGTGGAAAGCCAGGCCAAAGAGCTTGTGACCCACTATTCGTCGGTCGATTCGCAGACCGGGCTGCGTTCCAACGAACTCGCGTCCCCCCGCGTCGATGCGTATACCTACAACGGCTTGTTGTCCAAGCGAACGATCTACGTCTACTACGGACACACTCTCAAGGGCGAAGAGCCCGAAGTTCTGGCCGTCCTCCGGGAGCCCGTCGCGTTCGTGGAAGCGACTGAGCCGACCGACGACCTGCAGCCGCAGGCGCTGGACCTGACGCCCGTGCCGACAGACTCGAATTGAGAAGGCAATTGTCCCTGGGAGCGGCACGCCTTCCGGCGTCAATTTCCCTGATGCTCTTGCCAGATTCGGTCGATTCCGGGGAAGATGGCCCAGTCTGGCCGTCCTGATCCGACCCGCTGCGGAGAGTGTCCGAGACCATGTCTACTGCTGTTTCCCCCGGTCACGCTGTGACGATCCCACAGGCCGAACAGCCGGCGGCGACAGAGGGCCGCGTCATCGACAAAGACACGCTGCGCGAATTGATGCAGCCGAGTCTCTGGAAGTGGACTCTCCGGGTCGTCTGTGACTGGTCGCTGATCGTCGGCGCGCTGCTCATTGCCGGTTACACGCGGCACTGGGCGGCATATATTCTGGCGGTGCTGGTCTGCGGTGTCGGGCAGCATCGCGTCGCGCTCATGGCACACGAGGGGACGCATCGACAAAGCACGCGGAACAAACGGCTGAACGATTTTCTGACCGGCATGCTCTGCCTGTGGCCGTTCGGCAACCCGGTGGGCGGCTATCGCCGTTTCCATTTCACGCACCATCGGCGTCTCAACACCGACGACGACGTCGAGCTGCACCAGAAGGCCAAAAGCTCGCCGGCCTGGGACCTGCCGACGACGCGCTGGAAGATCGCGAAGTACATTCTCTCGGACGTGTGCCTGCTGCACGTCCGGGAGCTGGCGCGACTCAGTCAGCGCGTGCGGCCGGGAACCGATCTGTACGACGGCGCCATGCCGAACGTGTGGCTGCTTGCGGCATGCGCCGCACTCATTTACTTCGGGCAGTGGTGGGTGATCATCGTCTGGTATCTCGGCACGGCGATGGTGTTCTGGCCGATTTATCGCCTGCGTGTGTGGACCGAGCACGTCGGCACCCACGAATCGCACCGCATCACCGCGCCATGGTACATCCGGTTCTGGCTGCTGCCGCACAATACGTTCTGCCACTACGAGCATCATCACTACCCGCAGGTCCCGTGCTGGAACCTGCCGAAGGTCCGCGAGCTGATGGGAGACTCGCCGCCGATCGTCCCGCTCTTCTCGCTGTTCCTGCTGTGGGAGCATTCGCCTCCCATCCGGTCGGGCGAGCCGTTCCACGTCACGGAAGAAGCGATGCCCGGGTACGTGCCGGCGGCCGGAATCGAGTGAGCTTCATCAGCCCGTCCAGCCGACCTTGCTCGCTCGCTCCCGTGCTCTTAACAGAAGCCGCGAAGCGGCGGCACATCGTAGCCGTGGGCGTTAGCCCACGGTTCGCCTGTAGTGTCGATCGTACTGCCCCACCGGGGCGACACCTGCGCGTGCCGCCCCGGGCGGGGCTGCGCTCTTACGAACGACCGTCCGGCGGCTGACGCCGCCGGCGACACCGTTTCCGTCCTTCGGACCTGTCCGATCCGGGAACTTCCGTTGAAACTGATCTCGAATCGACAGCGCAGGCGTGCCGCTGCTTGCTGAAAGCTGACCGCCTAATGCAGTTTCTGGTTGCGGCACTTGTCGATCGTGAGATAACCTGCATGCAGTGAAACGACTTCACTCGGCCGGAGGCTTAATGAAAGTTGCTCATCCGCAAGGCTGGACCCGCCGCGACGCGATTCGGATCGGCGCGCTGGCCTGCGGCGGCCTGGCGCTCCCGGACCTGTTGCGGGCGACGGCGCGTGCCGGGACAGCACAGCCCGGCCGCTGCCGGTCCGTGATTCAGATCTCGATGGGGGGCGGGCCAAGCCACCTCGACATGTACGACCTCAAGCCGGAGGCGCCGGCCGAGGTCCGCGGCGAATTCCGGCCGATCGATACTGCTGTACCCGGCATTCAGATCGGCGAGCACCTGCCGCTGCAGGCGCAGGTCTTCGACAAGCTCGCGGTGATCCGCTCCGGGACTCACGAAATATCTTCGCACCTGCCGGCATCGCACTACATCACGACCGGCCATCCCCAGTCACGTCCGGGGCCAGAGAACACTCACCCTGCCGCAGGGGCGGTGGTGTCGCGCGTGATCGGCGCACGTGAGGAGGGGCTGCCGGCCTACGTCTCCGTTCCACGGCCCCCCGCCTACGGAAAATCGGCCTATCTCGGAGCGGCCTACAATCCGTTTACAACGGACAGCGAGCCGAACTCCAGGGAGTTCAAGGTCGCCAGCCTGACACTCGAAGCGGCGTTGACCTCCGATCGGCTCAGCATTCGGCAGAGCCTGCTCAAGGGATTTGATTCGTACCGACGAGACCTCGATCAGCATGGGTCGCTGGCCGGCATCGATGCCTTCACCCAGGAGGCGCTGAGCCTCGTCACCAGCGAACGGGCCGCTCATGCGTTTCGACTTGACGTGGAGCCGGCGGAAGTCCGCGAACGTTACGGCTGGACGAACATCGGACAGAACTGCCTGCTGGCCCGGCGGCTGGTCGAGGCAGGCGTGACGTACGTGACCTGCCTGTCTGGCGGCGGCTGGGACACGCACTACAAGAACTTCGAGGAACTCAAGAACACTTCACTGCCGCGGTTCGACCGGGCGGTCTCCGCATTGGTCAGCGACCTGGCGGCGCGCGGCCTCGACAACGAAGTGCTCGTCATGGCCTTCGGCGAGTTCGGACGTACGCCGACGATCAATCACGAAGCCGGCCGCGACCACTGGCCGGGCGCGATGTCGATGCTGCTCGCCGGAGGAGGACTGCGCATGGGACAGGTGATCGGCGCGAC
>JAEUIG010000063.1 GCA_016795125.1 Planctomycetaceae bacterium
TCATAGAACGAATCCTGGTAATTCGGGCGGTCCTTGAAATAGACGGCAAAATCGTCAGCCGCTGGCGGTTCGCCCGACTTAAGAAAGAACAGGTCGTAGCTCATGATGGGCCCTGCTGATATTGGCCGCGACTTTTCCCTCGCTGGATGCAGAGAATTACCACAAAGGCACAAAGGACACAAAGAACCGAGGCCGGCCTCACGACAATGGATTGTTGCCGCGATCGATCCGTGCAGGTCCGCTCCGGTTCGCACGATTCCCGTCACTTTGTGCTCTTCGTGTCTTAGTGGTTCAAACCCTCCCCTTGTCCATGCGGCCGCACTCCCATATTCAGGAAACCGCCGTCCGTCGCACGGACCCGATTGGCCGCAAGTCCGATCGTCCGCTATCCTTCTGACGTGCCGGACGGTGCATTGGCGACAAGACCTGCAGGCACCAGACCACGAGACAGCCGACTCCCATGACGATCTCCGTCCACGAATACTTCCGCACGCGGAAGGACGACCGGAAAAAAGAGACCCGGTATCTGAACGTCATCAACAAGGACTCGTGCACGTCGTGCCAGTCGTGCGCCACCGTGTGCCCGGTCGACTGCATCTACGAAGTCGCCAGCCCGATTCCCGGCCAGAGCTATCACCAGATTGATACCTCCCGGTGCATCGGCTGCCAGATGTGCTACCGGTCGCCGAACGACAGCAACGAGCATTACACGCTGACGATTTGTCCGTGGAATGCGATCGACATGCTGCATAACCCCAACGTCAGCCCGGACGAGGTCTCCGTACTCGCGCCGTACTGGCAGGGGACAGAAGCAGACCTCCCCTGGGGCAAGCTCGAGGAGTTCGGCTACCAGTTGTTCCTGGAAGGCCAGGCGTTCGTGCCGACGAAACGACAGGACCTGGTCGACGTGCTCAACTGGTTCCTCAAGCCGAACTGGCTCTACAGCGAGGACGGAGCGACTGTCGCGATTGCCGACGAATATCAGCGCGACGAAGACAAGATCCGCTTCGTCGCCACCCCTGCCGGCCGCGAGCTGCTCGACGTCATCTTCCCGAAGTGGTCCCGCATCTTCATGGATTGAAGATCTGACACAGAGCCACGAAGTCACGGAGACGCGCAAAGAAGAAGTGACCCTTCTCTGTGCGTCTCAGTGACTCTGAGCCTCTGTGTCGTCTTTACTGCTTCTCGTACTCGCGCAGGAAGCCGATGAACTCGCGGCGGTGTTCTTCCTCGTCCGCCAGGTTCGTGATCGCCAGGTCCTGCGTGACGTAGTCTTCGCCGTCGCAGAGCTTGATGATCTTGTTGTACTGCGCGATTGCCCCTTCTTCGGCGGCGATGACCCCCTTGATGACCGCCACGACGTCCGTCGAGTCCTTCGGGGGCTGCAGCGAGGCCTGGTCGGCCTTGAATCCCTTGCTGCCGGGGACGCGTCCGCTGAGCGTCTTGATCCGCCGCGCCAGAACCTGCGCGTGACCAAGTTCGGCTGTGACGTCGGCCGCCAGCGACTTCTTGATCTCTTCGGCGCGAACGCCGTCGAGGTCAATCGAGTTCGCCAGGTAGTTCATCACCGTCTCGATTTCCATCCAGTACGAGACGATGAGTTCTTTAACAATCTGCTGCCGCTTCTCCGCCATAGTTCGTCTCCGCTGTCCCGGTCAATTGGAGATGTGTGACTCAGGCCATCGTAGACCGGACGCCCGCAAAGGCAACCCGCCTCCTGCGGGACGGTTTTGGGAGGGCGAGGCTCCCGCCGAGCCGCTCGTGTGAACCGGCTCTGGCCTCGCAGTCTGGACGCCGAACGGAGATCGACGTGCGGGCCATCTTGAACAGTTGCCGGATGTCCGAATCCGATTGGCAGCGGGTGCCTGGTGTTGGATGCGTTGCGGCACGAGCGGCTCGGCGGGAGCCTCGCCCTCCCATAAGCCTCGCCCTCCCAACGGTTTCGCCCTCCAGTGAGTCAGGACTTCAGCAGGCTCTGCACGACGGTCCCTTCGACGTCCGTAAGCCGGTAGTCGCGTCCCTGGAAGCGGTACGTCAGCCGTTCGTGGTCGATGCCCAGGCAGTGCAGCATCGTCGCGTGCAAGTCGTGCACGCTGACCGGATCGCGGACGATGTTGTAGCTGTAATCGTCGGTCTCGCCGTACGTCATGCCGGGCCGGATGCCGCCGCCCGCCATCCACATCGAAAAGCAGCGAGGATGATGGTCGCGCCCATAGCTGTCGTTGGTCAGTGCTTCCTGGCAGTAAACCGTGCGCCCGAACTCTCCGCCCCAGACGACGAGCGTGTCGTCGAGCAGGCCCCTTTGTTCAAGGTCCAGAATCAGCGCCGCCGAGGCCTGATCGGTGTCGCTGCATTGTCCGGACAATTGCTTCGGCAGTTCGCGATGCTGGTCCCAGCCGCGATGGAACAACTGCACGCAGCGGACGCCCCGCTCTGCCAGCCTCCGCGCGAGGATGCAGTTCGCCGCATAAGTTCCCGGCGTCCGGGAATTCGGGCCGTACATGTCGAATACCCATTCCGGCTCGTTCGACAGATCGGTCAGTTCCGGAACCGCCGACTGCATGCGGAAGGCCATCTCATATTGCGCAATCCGCGTTTCTATTTCTGGATCGAACGTCTGCTGCTGTTTCAGTCCATTGAGCTTTGCCAGCCCGTCGAGCATCAGGCGGCGGTCGGCCGAGTCGAAACCTGCCGGGTTGCCGAGATACAGCACCGGGTCACCGCCGGCCCGGAATTTCACCCCCTGGTGCTGCCCCGGAATAAAGCCGGTCCCCCACAGACGGTCGTACAGCGGCTGGTCGTGTGTGCGGCCGGTCCCTTGCGAAATCATCACGATAAACGCGGGAAGATTGGAGTTCTCGCTTCCCAGCCCGTACGACAGCCAGGCGCCCAGGCTGGGCCGGCCCGATTGCTGAGTTCCTGTCGTCAGAAACGTGATCGCCGGGTCGTGATTGATCGCCTCGGTATGCAGCGAGCGGATGAGGCAGATACGGTCGGCGATCTGCGCCGTGTGCGGCAGCAGGTCCGACAGCCACATCCCGCAGTCACCGTGCTGGGCGAAGTCGAACTTCGACGGTGCGACCGAATGATGCTCCTGACTGGCCGTCATGCCGGTCAGCCGCTGCGTGCCGCGGATTGATTCGGGAAGCTCTTCGCCAAACCGCTCGCGCAGTTGCGGCTTGGGATCGAACAGGTCCATCTGCGACGGCGCGCCGGACTGAAACAGGTAGATCACCCGCTTTGCCTTCGGTGCGGACAACGACGGGCTGGTTGCCGCCCTGGCATCCTGCTGCAGCAGCGACGCGAGCGCAATGCCTCCCAGCCCCGATGCAGAGCGCCCCAGCAGGGCACGACGCGTGAGTTGATCCGACAAGTTCGTCATTGGTCACTCTGGCGAAGACAACCCGACACCACGTTTCCAAACCAATCGCAACTTCCATTCACACAACAAGAACAGTCGCAGACAAACGATTCACCTTCTTCGTGTCCTTCGTGACCTTCTGTTAAGCCCTTTTGCCGTCCGCAGGGACTGCAAAGAGATTTTACAGAAGGTCACAAAGTGCACGAAGAAACAGGAAGAAGGTTAGGTTGCGGTCGTTTCGCGGGTCGTTCGAGTTCCGCAGGCTGTCGAACCGGTATGCAGGTGATCGTCATGCTCACTCGCGCGTCACCACTTCATCCATGTTGAGAACTGTGGCGGCGACGGCCGTCATGGCGGCGAGATCTGTGGAATCCAGAGTCGAGTCGGCCGGGGTGTCGCCGACCTTCAGGAATGCCGCTGCGCTTTCCGGCTGTGCCGTAAATCGCGTGCGGTACTCGGCCAGCAATTCGACCAGCACAGTCGATTCCTCGGCTCGGGGGGTACGGGCGAGCACCCGGAGGTAGATTGATTCCATTCGCTCCCCGTCATTCCCGGATTCGTGCAGAGCCGTGGTTGCAAGCACGCGCGCCGCTTCGATGTACGTCGGGTCGTTCATCAGGACGAGCGCCTGCAGTGGCGTGTTCGTCGTGGCGCGTCGCGCCAGGCAGATTTCGCGGTTGGGCATGTCGAGCGCCACCATCGACGGCGGCGGAATAGTGCGGCGCATGTACGTGTACATGCTGCGTCGGTAAAGATCAGGTCCGTGGCTCTGGACCCAGGTCTCACCCGTGCTGAGCATCTCCTCCCACAGGCCGGGCGGGTGGTACGGCATCACCGGCGGACCGCCCAGACGATCGTCCAACAGTCCCGCGGCGGCCAGCGCCTGGTCGCGAATCGTCTCGGCCGACAATCGAAATCTCGGTCCGCGCGCGAACCACTCGTTGGCGGGATCGAGCGGAAATGTCGCCGCGTCCACGCTGCTGGACTGCCGGTAGGTCGCGCTGGTCACAATCAGACGCAGCAGCGACTTCACGTCCCAGCCGGTCCGCTGGAACTCGGTGGCCAGCCAGTCGAGCAGTTCGGGATGCGTCGGCAATTCGCCGCGCGTGCCGAAGTCCTCCTGCGTCCGCACCAGGCCGCGGCCCAACAGCAGCAGCCAGAACCGGTTGACCGTCACGCGGGCCGTCAGCGGATGCTGCGGGTCGACCAGCCACTCCGCGAGCGCGAGGCGGTTGGTCGCAGCGCCTCCGGGAAGCGGCGAGAGTGAGGCCGGCGTGCCGTGGTGCACCTGCTCGCCCGGCTTGTCGTACGCGCCGCGCTGCAGAACAAAAGAATCGCGCAATGCCGGCAGGTCCTGCATGACCATCGTCGTCACGGCGCCCGCCGCGCGTTCCGTCCGCTTTTTCTTGAGTTCTTCGACTTGAGCGGCTCCGGCGTCTCCCAAAGCGACAGCGGACGCGATCTCGGCATCAAGTGCCGCAACATCGGCTTCGACGGCGGCGTCGACAAACATGACGGGCGGCGCGTTGCCATGTCCGCGCCCGCTTTCATCGACGGAGTTGTAGTACGCGGCGAGCTGGTAGAACTCTCGCTGCGAAAACGGGTCGTACTTGTGATCGTGACACCGTGCACAGCCCACAGTGAGTCCCAGCCAGGCGGTCGCCGTCGTCTCCAGCCGGTCGACCACGTACTCGATGCGGAACTCCTCGTGGACGATGCCGTCCTCGTCGTTGATCCGGTGATTGCGGTTGAATCCGGTCGCCAGCCGCTGTTCGCGGGTCGGATTGGGCAATAGATCGCCGGCCAGCTGCTCGATCGTAAACTCATCGAACGGCTGATTGGCGTTCAGCGACGCGATCACCCAGTCGCGCCACGGCCACATGACGCGGGCGATGTCTCCCTGGTAGCCGCCGGTATCGGCATACCGGGCGACGTCGAGCCAGGCGAGCGTCCAGCGTTCGCCGTAGCGCGGCGACGCCAGCAGCCGCTCCACCAGCTGCTCATACGCATCGGGAGAGGCATCGGCGACGAACCGTTCGACGTCCGCCGGCATCGGCGGCAGGCCGGTCAGATCGAGACTCAGGCGGCGGATCAGCGTGCGACGGTCGGCTTCCGTCGCCGGCGCGAGACCACGCTGTTCGATTTCCGCGAGCACGAACGCATCGATCGGATTACGAACCCACTCCGGACTCCGCACTTCCGGAACGTTCGGGCGGACGGGCGTGATAAACGCCCAGTGCGGCTCGTATTCTGCGCCGGCCGCAATCCAGCGGCGCAGGACATCGATCTGCGCCGGCGACAGCGGCGGGTGGTCGGCCGGCGGCATTCGTTCGGATTCGTCGGCTGCGGTGACGCGGCGAATCAGTTCGCTGGCGTCCGGATCGCCGGGCACGAGGATCGCCGCGGAATCGCGCGGAGCGAACGCGGAGTCGCGGTCGTCGAGCCGGAGGTCCGCCTCCCGGGTCCGGGCATCGGCCCCGTGGCAGGTGAAGCAGTGATCGGCCAGGATCGGGCGGATGTCGCGATTGAATCGCACGCTCTCTGAAACGGCCGAGTCGGCCGCGACGATGCTCGTCGCCCCGTGGAAGAATCCGATCACGGCGGCAGCAATGGTCGATCGACGCATGGCTCGATCCTAGCCGCAGATACGCAGCGCCTCAACCGGCGGTGCCGGATCATTCCCAGGAATTCTTCCGGTCGCGAATGTCAACTGGCGAAGTTACAATCCGCGCGATGGGAGTTCCCTGAATCCTGACGTCTGAATCCTGAATCCTCACATGCACGACATCGGACTTATCGGCCTGGCGGTCATGGGCCAGAACCTGGTTCTCAACATGGCCAACCACGGGTTCTCCGTGGCGGTCCACAATCGGACGTCCAGCGTGACGGACGAGTTTGTCGGCGGCCTGAAGAGCGAGCCGGCCGACAAGGTGCATCCCGGCACGGCCGATCGGATTAAGGCCTACGACGACCTCAAGGAGTTCGTCGGCAGCCTGAAGTCGCCGCGGCGGATCATGATCATGGTGAAGGCCGGAGCGCCGGTCGACGCCGTGATCGATCAGCTCAAGCCCCTGCTGTCGAAGGGGGACATCATCATCGACGGCGGAAATTCATACTTCCCCGACACCAACCGCCGCTCCAAAGCGCTGCGCGACGCGGGACTCGCCTTCATCGGCACCGGGGTTTCCGGCGGCGAGGAAGGGGCCCTCAAGGGGCCGAGCATCATGCCGGGAGGCCACAAGGAAGCCTGGCCGCACGTCAAAGACATTCTGCAGTCGATCTCGGCGAAAGTCGGACCGAAGAACGACATCCCCTGCTGCGACTGGGTGGGCGAAGACGGCGCCGGGCACTATGTCAAGATGGTGCACAACGGCATCGAATACGGCGACATGCAGCTGATCTGTGAAGCGTACTTCATTCTCAAGCACACCCTCGGCCTGACGAACGACGAGCTGTACTCGGTCTTCAAACAGTGGAACGAAGGCGAGCTGGCGAGCTATCTCATCGAGATCACGCGGGACATCTTCTCGGTGAAGGACCCGGCGACGGGCGGTGAGCTGGTCGATTCGATTCTCGATACGGCCCAGCAGAAGGGGACCGGCAAGTGGATGAGCCAGCACGCCCTCGATCTCGGCGTGCCGACGACGCTCATCACCGAAGCCGTGTATGCGCGCTGCCTGTCAGCGCAGAAGGACGCCCGCGTCCGCGCCTCGAAAGTCCTCAGCGGACCGGATGGCAAGTTCTCCGGCAACAAGCAGGCATTCATCGACGACGTTCGCCAGGCACTCTATGCGTCGAAGCTGGTGAGTTACGCCCAGGGCTACGTTCAGATGGATGCGGCCGCGAAGGAGTTCGGCTGGAAGCTGAACAACGGCAGCATCGCGCTCCTGTGGCGCGGCGGCTGCATCATTCGCAGCGTATTCCTCGAAGACATCAAGCAGGCGTTCGACAAGAACCCGCAGCTCGAGAACCTGCTGCTCGACGACTTCTTCAAGACGGCGATCAACAAGGCGCAGCCGAGTTGGCGGCGTGTCGTGTCGACGGCCGTGACTCTCGGCATCCCGGTCCCCGGCTTCGCGGCCGCGCTAAGCTACTACGACGGTTATCGCCTCGCGCGACTCCCCGCGAACCTGCTGCAGGCGCAGCGGGATTACTTCGGAGCGCACACCTACGAACGCCTCGACAAGCCGCGCGGTGAGACGTTCCACACGGACTGGATTCGCGAACGTAAGTTGACGTAATGTCCATCGATCAGGACGACTCGCCGGCAGATTCGCAGCCCAATCCCTGGCCTTTGTATGTCCGGGTGCTGGCCGTCATGCACGTACTGTCGATACCGATAGGCGTCATCGGCTGGATTCTGTTGTCGCTCCGGGCCGGGTGGCTGGGCGCGGAGCGGCAATTTGACATCCATTTCTGGACTGCGGCGCTGGCGGGCTTCGGC
>JAEUIG010000071.1 GCA_016795125.1 Planctomycetaceae bacterium
ACGCGCCAGCGAGCGCCCACAGGATCAGCCGGTTCATGGCGCCCTCACTCGATGCAGTACACCTTCGACAAGGTCCGGATGAGCAGCTTGCGGCCGGAAATCGCCGGGCTGGCCATCGCCATGTCATCTTCGCCCAGCGGGTTGGAACGCAACACCTCGAACTTGCGCCCGGCTTTCACGACGGTCGTCACACCATACTCGTCGAGGCAGAACACCTGCCCGTCGTAGGCCCACGGCGAACTCGTGTAGGCGTTCGCTCCTCCCAGCCGCTGCGGATCGTAGACAACCTCCCCGCTGTTGGCGTCGTAGCATGCCAGCAGGCCGCGGTCGAGCAGCACGTACAGCAGGTCTCCATACACCAGGGTCGTGGGATTGTAAGGCGCTCCCATCTTCTGACACCACGCGATGGACGCGTTCGAGGTCTCATTTTCCTTCAGCGTGATGTCTCCGCTCGCCCCGGGACGGATCGCCCACACCGGCTTCTTCTTGTCCAGGATGTACCCACTGGAAACATACAGCAGGCCATGGGCGGCGTACGGGGTGCCAATGGTAATGGACGAAGCTCCCGCCAGCCGCCACAACTCGTTGCCTTCGAGGTCGTACGCCCGCGTGAAGCGCGATCCCGGTGTGACGAGTTCGGTCCGCTGTGCGTTCTCCCATACGAATGGCGTCGCCCAGTTGCTTTTCTCGTCGCGCTCCACTCTCCAGGCCGTGCTTCCCGAACGGCATTCGATCGCTTCCAGAAACGACTGCGCCTGGTTGTCGTTGACAATGTAGATTCGCCCGCCGTGCAGCGTCGGCGAGGCGGCGGTTCCCCATTCCGCCTGCGTGGGGACCGGCGGCCAGCGACGGTCCCACAATAGATTGCCGGCCATGTCGAGGCAGAACAGGCCGACGTTGCCGATGTACGCATACACCCGCTCGCCGTCGGTGACCGGCGACTCCGACGCATACGAGTTCTTGATGTGCAGCCCCTTTTCCGGAACGCCGCGATGGACCTCCTTCTCCCACAGCACATCGCCCGTATTCAGATCGAGACAGACCACCAGCCAGACATGCTCCGCATCGGGCCGGTCCTTGCGTTCCCCTCCGAAATACAGCCCCTTCTTCGCCTCCTCGATCTCCCCGAAGCTGACGGCCGTTGTCAGGAACACCCGGTCTCCCCAGACGATCGGCGATGACCACCCGCGTCCGGCAATGTCGCGAGACCATGCAACATGCTCAGTGGCGGACCAAACCGCGGTCCTCCCGATGTCGGCGGCGACGCCACGTGCTCCCGGTCCGCGAAACTGCGGCCAGTTCGCGTCGTCAGCAGCGGCGGTCTGCCCAACCATCAGCCCAAACACAAAAACCATCTGGAGTAATCGCATCGTCATCCCCTTCCCATGAAACCTCACCCCGACACCTGCCCCCTGTTCTCTCTCCTCTGATCCCTGATCTCACCCCGGCACGATCACCGGAGGCTGCTCTTTGATCGCGCACACCCAGAACAGCAGCACCGCCAGTGGCGCCCCCGCCGCCGAAGCATCCAGCAGGAAGTTCGCGTATCCGGATGACCCGAGGGCCGCAATCCACACGGCCGCCAGCGCGACGAGCCACACCGCGAGCAGTCCCAGCGACAGACGGTTGCGGGACGTCAGCGAACTCCACGCGAGCGCGAAGTCGACCGCCAGCATGACGGCCAGGCATTGCGAGACCTGCCCGTCGGAGACCGTCAGCCCTGCGGACAGCGCCGCATCGTGCAGCCGGTCCGTCCAGTCGCCGCCCGCCTCGATCGCAAAGAGCTTCAGAACGCCGCCGGCGGAAACGGAAGTCACCAGCGCCAGGCGCAGCAGTCCGAGTGCAACCTTCGCCCGTCCGATCGAGAACGACAGCGGAGGCGGCCAGAAGTCGACCAGCAACAGCACCAGCGGCAACGCCACCCGCAGCACGCGCTGCAGCAGCTCGACGACCTGCCCGTCTTCGGCAACCGGAGCAGCCGCTTCCGCTCCAAACCAGAACACGACGGCCAGCAAGACTGGCCAGCTGGGACGCAGCAGCGTGAACAGCGCAGCGATGGACAGTCCGTAACCCGCGAACTTGGAAAACGACCCAGGGACGATCTCGTTGGCGTCCCACATCGCCCGCAGCAGTCCCGCGGCCGACGATTCCTGCCCCGCCGACAGGTGCGCCAGCGCTAACCCCGTGCACTGCATGCAGACGGCCACGCGCAGCGTCCCCTGCACGAACTTCCATCCGCGGGGAATCGGATCGTCGTAGGGAGACGGAGGCGCCATCCTGGTGATCTGTCCGTCCTGGGTGAAGGCGACTGAAAGCCGCCGGATGATATTCGGGCACGCCGCGACGTGGCTAGAGGCGTTGCGAAAGCTCAACTTCCAAGTTGGGTGCCACGGGCTTTGCCTGTTCGATGGAAGTTGGGGACTGAACCTGGATCGCACTGGCGAAGCTGCTGGCACCCCAAAACCGGGTGTGGTCGCCAATTCGTCGTGGTGCGGATGTTCAACTATCTGTAGTAGGCCCGGCGTTCACGCCGGGTCGCTGGCCGCGAGACTGACGCGCCTGAGCCCGGTTCACCGGGCTTCTCGGTGCGTTGGCTTAAGCCATGACAAGCGAGAAGCCTCGTGAACGAGGCTCAAGTCGCTTGGGTGCAGGGCGGTAAACCCGGCGTAAACGCCGGGCCTAAGACAATCCCCTTATGGAACGTCTGTGAGACCACGTACGAGCGACCACACGCCAAAACCCCGGTTCAACTGCCGCGAGGTGTGATCACCGGCGAGTCGAATTACACTGGCCGACTTCGCCTCGTGACCAGGAGAACACCATGCCGCTGTGTGTACAGCAAACTGATCTGAGCCGGATCGTTGTCAGACTTGCGGCCGGGTGCCTGCTCGCCGCAGGTCTGGCGTCGGTTGCATTCCCCCAGGGCATCACCGTGCCGGAGGGGACCTTCAAGGAACTCAAGGAGGAAGGGCTCGGCGACGCCCTCTTGATTCATGACCGCCAGCTGTTCATCGACGATTACGTCATCGATGAACTGGTCGGCGCACGGCAGGTGCTGCAGCAGCCGGTCAAACATCCGGCCAACCCGCTCATCCGCCGCGACCGGCCCGGCGAGCAGGAGCCGAACTCGTCGTTCGCCTACGGCGCGGTCCTGCACGATCCGCGCGACGGGCTGTTCAAGATGTGGTACCAGATCTGGCAGGGTGAGAATCCGACCATCGGCGTGCTGGGCTATGCCGTTTCGACGGACGGCGTGCAGTGGGAAAAGCCGGCGATTGATGCCCAAACCGGTTCGAACCTCGTGCAGTTCGATCCGCCGCAACCGTGGGTGGCCGGCGCCGGCGTGCTGATCGATGAGCGAGAGTCGGATTCCGGGCGTCGATTCAAAATGGTGTATCTCGCCGAACCGACACTGAAATCCGCCTCGCTGCAAACCTGCATCGCGTATTCGGCCGACGGCATGCACTGGCGCGCCGAACCGGCAAATCCGGTGATCCCGTACAGCGACACCCAGGTCACGCCGTACTGGGATTCGCGGCTGTCGCGATTCGTCGCGTACCTGCGGTTCGGACCGCCGAACGTGCGGATCATCAGCCGCATCGAGAGCCAGGACTTTCTGCACTGGTCGAACAAGGTGACGGTCGTCAACAAGTCGCCGCTCGACGGCCCGTTCTCGACCGAACTGTACACGATGAGCGCGATGCCGTACGCGGGCGCGTACGTCGGCGTGCTCAATACGTATCACGGCGAGACGATCCAGCCGATCCCGGCGGATCAGCCCTGGATGGACCGCGTGGACAACCAGCTCGTCTTCAGCCGCAACGGCGTGACGTGGCAGCGGGTGCTTCACGATGGCGCAGCGACGGCCGCCGAGATGCAGTCGAATAAGGACTGGAAGGATGAGGCACAGCGCGCAACGTTCCTCCCCTATGGCGAGTTTCAAAAGGACTGGGACTGGGGGCAGATTTATCCGTTTCACCCGCCGCTCGTGGTCGGCGACGAAATCCGGATCTACTACACCGGCATGCCGAACCACCACTGGTGGAACTATCACAAGGACGAGCCCGGCAGCGGCATCGGACTGGCGACGTTGCGCCTCGACGGCTTCGTGGCGATCGAAGCCGCCGACGCCGGCACACTCACCACGAAGCCGCTGGTGTTCTTCGGCGACACGCTGGTCGTGAATGCCGACGCATCACAGGGATCGATCTCCGTGGAAGCCCAAAGCGTCGACGGCCAGCCAATTCCGGGATTCACCGCGGCCGACTGCGACCCGCTCACCAGCGACTCGGTCCGGCACGTCGTCTCCTGGAAGGGGAACGCCGACTGCGCGCCGCTGCAGGGAAGCCCGATCCGGCTCGTGTTTCACGTGAAACAATCGAAACTGTTCGCGTTCGAACCGCAGGTCCGCCGGAACCACTATCTGCAGTCATACGAGTAGAGGTTGCGCAAACGGTCGAGAAAGCTCCTGCCGATCCGAGCGTCTTACTGCCCGGACGCCTTCGGCTCGTACGGCGTCGTCGCGATCGTTGTCCCGTCCATGGGGTGCGGTTCGACGATCTGCCGAACCAGATTCTTCCAATGATCCCAGGATGCCTGGATCCCGGCATTCACCGATTCACATTCGATGGATCGACTCTGGAAGTAGCCGGAGTAGGTCCACCGAAAACGATGCTCCCATTGCACTACCTGATATTCCGCAACAGGGGTGGAAGCCGCCCAGACCTGCCAGCCAGGCGCGCCATGAAAGTGACGCCAACGCAGCGGTCGAAGTTCGTCGTAGTTCATTGGGATAGTCTCCAGTGTCCGGGTCTGCCAAGCATCA
>JAEUIG010000072.1 GCA_016795125.1 Planctomycetaceae bacterium
GGCGCCGGAGCCGGAGATCGCGTTTTCGGACGACACGCCGGCAGTGTTCAATGATGAGGCACTGACCGAACGCGTCGTGACGGCCATCGGCAACGAGTTGGGAGACGACAGGCTCCTGCTGGCGGAGCGGTCGATGGGAGGTGAGGATTTCAGCCGGTACGGCCTGGCGGGGGTGCCGTCCTGCCTGTTCCGGCTGGGTGTCGTCGCTCCCCAGCGGCTCGACGAATACGCCCACAAAGGGCAGAGTGCACCGTCGCTGCACTCCGCGGAGTTCTACCCGGAGCCGCGCGAGTCATTGCGGATTGGCGTCCGCGCGACGGTGGCGGCGTTGATCGACCTGCTGCCGCCGAAGCTGTAACTGCCGGACCGGCGTCAGCGATCATGCGAAGAATGTCCGAACGACCGAATGTCGAATGAGCCATCCAGGCATTCGACATTCCTTCATTGGACATATATGCCGGAAGGCTATTGCGGCGCCGGGCTGCTTGCGGATTGCGCAGCAGGCGCCTTCACGAGTTGCGCGACGCGGGCCGGGAGCTCGGCGATGGAGACGGGTGCGGCGGCGACGACGCCCTTGTCATCGACGAGCCAGTACGTCGGTGTGACGTGGACGCCGTAGTAGCGTGCGACCGGGTTGCGGCCCGCGCGCTGGCCGGGATCGGTGAAGAAAATCTGCCGCCACGAGACGTCGTATTCTTCCAGGAACTTGTCGACCGACGACTCCTGCTCATCCAGGCAGACGCCGACGATCGTCAGTTGCGGTTCCTTGTACTGTTCGGAGACCTGCTTCAGAACCGCCATATCACGGCGGAACGGTTCCGAGCCTGCCGCCCAGAAGACCACCAGCATCGGGCGGCCGGCGAATTTATCGACTGAGAAGAAACCCCCGTCGATCGTCGGCCCGGCCAACTCCAGCGGCTGCCCTTCCAGACGAAGCCGCCGCAGGATGCCGGCGATCTGGGCGGCGAAGACGCTGCCGGAGAATTGCTGTTCGACCTGGAGGTAGCAGGTCCGCGCGTCGTCGGGGAGGCCGTACTGTTCGCATTTGCGGCCGGCCGCAATGAGGCTGACGGCGGTGCGGCCGTCTTCCTGGGGAAAGCGGCGGGCGAACTGTTGTGCCTGATTCGCGTACTCGCGGACCCAGTCGCGGTTCTGCGCTCCGAAGCGCGCCGCCATGGATTCCGCGAGCTGGACCACCTTGTGTCCGGACTCGACGGCCGCGAACGAGGTCGCATCGCGCTGGAAGAGCGCCTCGGCGTCCTGCGTCAACTGCTGCGCCTCTTCGGCGTCCCCGAGGATGGCCAGCTGCATCCGGGCATCGGTCAGGTAGTGCACGGCGTTGTTGAAGATCTGCTCGCCCTGCGGATCGTCGTGAATCTCCTTGATCACCATGCCGGCGAGTTCAACAATCCGTTCGAGACGCTGCTTCTGCTCGGCGACGAGTTCTTCGGGTGTGGCGTCCCGGCGGCCGGTTTCGACACGCTGTCCGTTTTCGTACCGGACCTCGACGACCGTGTCCGGCAGCGTCCGCAGGCGGGCAATCTCGGCGATGCGTGCGGCCGGTCCCTGGGGTTCGGGTTCGCTGGCGGCGGGACGCGTTTCGATGCTGGCCGGCGGCGGAGTGGTGGAATTCGTCGATCCGGTCGATACGGGTTCGTCGGTGGTTCCGCCGCCGCAGCCTGCGAGAATCAACACCCCCAGGAGTCCAGGCAGGATCCTTAGAAGTGTGCCCGTGCAATTGAGTCGCATGTTGTTCATCGTCCCGGTATCCATGCCTGAGAGTCGCATCGCGATCCAATGTGAGCTGATCGTGCTCCGCGTCACCGGGTTTTGATGAGCGGCCGCCGTGAACGCTCCGTCGCCAGCGATTTTGCAGGGGACTTCCCCCGTCGATCGCCAGAGCAGGACGAGGGCGGGCCCCCCGCCCGGAGCACACGGCGCGCGGGGTTGTACGACACCGGTGGAATCTGCCGCAAGAGGAGATTGGGAAGCCGCCGTAGTGGAGGGGGGTGAGCGAGGAGGTTGTATCGCCAGCCTGAATCCAACGGCGGGTTCCGATATGTGTCGGAAACCGATCAGTTCGGGATGCGACGACCCGCAAGGCGGGAAGCATTGCGCATTCGTTCGCCGATTCGTGTTGCGAGATTTGCGCTGGTTCGCCGCCATTTAGGACGCGGGCAAGACTGCGCAAACAATCCGCGGGCATCGGCCCGGTCGCTCGGTTCGAGAAAATCTGCACGATTGGCCGTCGAACTGTTTGACGCCGCTGGGAGCGCCGAGCACAATCGTCGTGCGTGCGTTGGTCAGCAGTTTCGCCATCGCACGCGAGCGCGATTGAGCGGGCCAATCGTTGTCACGTCACGCAGCCAGTCGATGGCGGATTGATATGGGCCTGCCTGCACTGCGGAGCCTGCCGCACACAGGGGCGGAACAGTCGTCTCACGTCCGCGACGCGAACGACTCGCAAAGCGGCTTCCACCCGGCACGCCCGGCGACGATCGGTCTGCACGCGATCATCGAATCGGTATTCGACCCTGGCGCAGACCGGGTTATCTACGAGCTGCTCGCCGACAACCACGATCGCGACCATGACGGCCAATCCATCGCTGCAGGCGCCG
>JAEUIG010000109.1 GCA_016795125.1 Planctomycetaceae bacterium
CGCGCCGGAACCGGACGCCGGTGATCCTGTACGCCACGCAGGTGGCCACCGCCCCGCCGACAATCGTCATCAAGTGCAACGACGCCCGCCTGTTCGACGCCGGCTGGAAGCGCTACCTGATGAACGCCATCCGCGACCAGCTCCCGTTCCCGGAGGTTCCGATCAAACTCTACTTCCGCAGCAGACCGGAGGGAGACGCGGAAAGCGGGGAATAGGGAATGGGGAACAGGGAACTGTAAAAATGGTGGGCAGGCTCGACGGGATGGCGGTGCTGTCGCGGCTGTGTCCGCTGTCGCATCCGAACCTGCGCTTCGTCGCTAACGCAGATACGTCTCTGATTGCAGAGGTCAACCGCGGCGTGCTCCTGCTGATGGCATTCTGGTCCGGATCCTCGGTGACGTCGTACCGCCGGCTCATGCAGACGCTCCAGACTCCTGCAGGCCGGAACATCGAAGTTGTCGTGGTGGATCACGATGGCGCTCACCCGCTCTACGTCATTCCAGAGTTCAGTGGACGGCTGGGCGGTAATGGCGAGACCGCATGGATTCGCGGCGGGATCATCGGGGCGACCACGACAGGCACGACCGGTCCGGAATCATTCGCGCAGTGCCTGGACTCGCTGCTATCGGCACCCTGACACTGGTCTGCGAGTCCGGCCGGACCTCTGCGGGTGTGCTGAGTTAACTGCTGGGATGCAGGCCCGACGACGCGGAAGTGAAAGAAACTGAACAGAAGGAAACGAAGGTAACAAAGAAAGCCACCTTCGGAGCGTTGCTTGAGCTTCAAGGACTTGGTGACCTTCGTGGCCTTCTGTTCGATTCTTTGTGCCTTCGTGTGAGCCCCTTTCGTCGTGAAACGGAAAGGACTCACACGAAGGCACGAAGACGTTGTCTAACTGCGTCTCCATCAGGCGACCCAGGCGGGCATTACGTGGAATCTGCGACGACGAACCGGCTGTACGACGAAGTGTTGGCGTCGGCCGAACCGCTCCACGCCCCGCCGGACCGGCGGGGTTTTTCATGCGCTGTGGTAGAATGCGGGCATGGACCCGATCACCCATTGGGTAGACATCGACTATCCCTCCGAGGCCATCTACGCGGCGGCCATCACGTGCGCCGTTGTTTGGATCATCGTTCGCGTTCGTCGTCGATTCCGTCGCAACTCGGCCAAGTGACAATTCCGCGAAAAGGCTTTTCAAAGTGTCCCACTACCCAACCGCGGCTCGTGTCTTCGTTGACTCCCTCCTCGTCCCACTTCGCGGTACACTGGTCCGGTTTGTGTTGACCGTTCATTCGTTGCTTCAGGGATACTGCGCGCATGGCTGTGACAGCGGTGGTCGGCCTCCAGTGGGGGGATGAGGCCAAGGGCAAAATCGTTGACCTGCTCACCGATCGGCACGACGTCGTCGTCCGCTACCTCGGCGGCAACAACGCGGGGCATACCGTCGTCTTCGGCGGAGAGAAGTACAAACTCTCCCTGCTGCCGACCGGCGTGCTGCGTCCGGAGGTCACGTCCGTCATCGCGGCCGGCGTGGTCATCAACCCCGGCGCCCTGCTGGACGAGATGGACGCCATCACCAAGCGCGGCATCCCGATCGGCAAGAACCTGCTGATCAGCGACCGCGCGCACGTCATCTTTCCCTGGCACCGGGCTGAAGAGGCCATGCTGGAAAAGAAGCGCGGCGACGACGCCATCGGTACGACGATGCGCGGCATCGGCACCTGCTACCGCGACAAGGCTGGCCGCACACATGCCATCCGCGTGGGAGACATGGTCCGCCCCGACATCTTCCGCAAGCGGGTCCTTGAAGTCGCCGAACACAAAAACGCGAAGCAGGCGGCCCTTGATCCCGGCAGCACGCTCACCGATCCCGAAGCGCTGCTGACCGAGTACGGCGCCTACGCGGCGAGACTCAAGCCGCACGTCGTCGATACCACCACCTGGCTGCATCACGCGCTACGGGAGAAGCGCAGCATCCTCTTTGAAGGGGCGCAAGGCAGCCTGCTGGATGTCGATCACGGGACGTTTCCGTTCGTGACGTCGTCGAACAGTTCCGGCTGCGGCATTCACTCCGGCAGCGGGGTGTCGGAGCGGGCGATCGAGAAGATGATC
>JAEUIG010000104.1 GCA_016795125.1 Planctomycetaceae bacterium
ATGAGCGGCTATCGCACCGAGCGCTGGGACGCCCAGGAAGCCCACTACCGCGCGGTCCTCGACGACGACGGCCGCATCATGATGATGATCTGCCACAACACCGACCTCGGGGACGGCTGGGAGCGCGAGGGGGAGAACGAAGACTACTTCCACCAGTTCTCGGAAAAGTGGGCCTACCCGATGGGGATCAACATCGTGTTCTACGCGATGACGCACTGAGAGGGGCGGCGGTGATCGGTCGTCGGTGATCGATGCACTTCCCATGAGCCACGGGGTTTATCCCCGTGGCGAGCGGCGCGGCGCCAGCCCGCCGATTCCATTGAACACCATTATCGAAGCATTCGTTGTGATCGGCCCCCAGGACGAATCACGTATGCTTCCGCCCGACGAGCGACGCGTCTCCGGTGCGTCATCGTCGCTCGTCATTTCGCCGCTGCGCACGCTGAGTCCTCTGCACCGTCGATTCGTCTACTTCCTGATTGTGTCGTCGGCGATCACCGCCGTGTGGACCATTGAGTTCATCCGCCAACGACAGGCGGTTCTGAATCTGGCGGCCGAGGTCACAAACGCCGGCGGATCGGTGCAGCTCAAGGCGACGCTGTTCCAGCGCCTGTATGCACGCTGGCGCAATTACCTTGCTTATCGGGATACACATGTTTCCCTGACCGGCGACATGATCGACGGTGAATGGCTGCTCCAGCACGATGATCTCGAACCATTGAGCGTCGATGTCCTACTGGTGAAAGACAGTCGTCTGCGCGGCCCTGAAGTTGCGCGTCTCATTGAGCGGCATCCAATTCACCATCTGTCCGTCGAGAATGTCCCCGATTGCGACGCCATCGCGCAGGCGCTGAGCGCCAGCACGACGCTGCAGATTGCGTCATTCGACGACTCCGATCTGACGGATGCCGGGTTGCGGCTGCTGCCCCTGGAGGACCTCTACGTGATCGCCGTGGCTGATTCACAGGTCACTCCCCAGGGACTGCAAGCATTAGCCAGGTGTCGCGAACTTACGCAGATATGGCTGGACGGCCGACAATTTGATGAATCGGTTGTGGACCTGATTCGAGGACAAGAGCACCTGACGATGCTCTTCCTGAAGGGCGAAGAGATCACCGACGCGCATCTTGCGTGGATCGAACGAATGAACCTTCGCTGCGTGGAATTCACTGATACATCAGTGACGCCCGAGGGGATCGCAGCACTGCGTGCGAAGCTGATGAATTGTCGGGTCAGAATCTGGACAAGCAGAATCCCGCCACCCGACGCGAAACCTTCGGAGTGACAGCATGTAGCGCCGCGTCCATGGCGATTGCGTCAGAATGCAACGCAGGGCCGTGTGCCGTGGCACACCTGCCGGACAACTCTTGATCGTAACGAGATTCCAGCTCACGAACGCGCACGTGCACCGAGCGACCACGCCATCTTCGATCACAGGAAAGTTCACGATCGCCCCCCCATTCTGGCGATTGGCGCTGCTCCTGCTCGTCGGCATCGCATCGGTCGTCTTGACGATCAGGGCCAAGGAGCGCGAGAAGCGGTTGCACGAGTTGACGACCTCCGTCGTGAAATCCGGCGGGACGGTGCATCCCGACTGGCCCGCGTGGCGCTATGCGTGGGAATGGTGGCAAGGGCAGAGCCTGCGACTGGGCACGGAAGTCATTTTTCGTCGTAATCCATCGCGCCGACCGCGAGACGAACTTGGAGACCTGCATGGTCTCGACATCCGATGTCTGTACGTAACGAACGGGGCGCTGACGGGCGACGAAGTCGCCAGGCTGGTCCCGGCGCATCCGATCGAATTGCTGCGGCTGACGAAAGTCACAGGAACCGACGCCGTGGCGCACGCGCTTCGCGAGTCGACCACGTTGCGTCTCACCAGCTTCGACGATTCCGATCTCTCCGACACGGGGCTTCGCGAACTGCCGCTGGAGCGGATCGAAACTCTCTTCGTGAACGGCACCGAGGTATCGACCACCGGTTTGCAGGAACTACGGCGGGCAGAAAGACTTTGGTGCCTGCTACTCGACGGAGGTCAATTCAATGCGGAATCCGTCGAAATCGTCAAACGCCTGCCGAAACTCAGGATCCTCGGGCTGAACGGCGCCGCTGTCACGGATGAGCATCTGCAACTGATACACGGCCTCAACCTGGAGAAGATTCACCTGGAAAACACGACCGTAACCCCGGCAGGCATCGCATCGCTGAAACAGGCACTGCCCAGTTGTGTGGTCGAGGTGCGGTAACCGATCCGGCCGGCACAGCCGGCCCTACCGCTGTCATTGACGCGACGCGATCCGATTCATCGCTCCGCCATCACCGCAAACACCCGCGCCGGTCCGCCGCTGCCGTCCTCAATCTTGATCGGCGCCACCACGACGTAGAACCCGGTCGCTGGCAGCTCGTCCAGCTTTGCCACGTTCTCCAGTGCATACCGCCCGGCGGCATTCAGGACGTGGTGCACGTCAAACGTCTTCGACACCCCCGGATCGATGCTCAGCGTATCGATCCCCAGCCCGCGCACATTCCGCTCCTGCACGAGGTACTCCGCCGCGGCCTGTGAGCACCCGGGAAAGTGCAGCGCGGCGCGGGCGTCCTGGTTCTTGTACCGGTCATAGTTCGTCCAGAACCGTCCCCAGCCGGTGTGGATGAACACCACCGCCCCGTCCGGCACCGCTCCGTGCTCCGCCTCCCACGCGGTGACATCGTCCAGGGTCAGCGCGAAATCAGCATTCGCCTCGGCCTGCATCGCAATGTCGATGACAACTCCCGGCGCGAACAACTGCTCCGGCTGGATCTGATCGACCGACGGCCGGTCCGCCTCGAAGTGGTTGGGAGCATCAATGTGCGTCCCCAGGTGTTCCGGAAACGACACCGCCTTCGACAGCACGCCGTCTTTCTCCAGCGTGGCGATCGTCACCAGCTTGAACGGCTGATAATTCTCCCCCGGCCAGTACGGACTGTGGTCGTTAAGCGGGTAGGTGAGGTCGAGCAGCTTCGCGCGGCCGGAGATGACGTCGTCGAAGGTGAGCGGCGCGAACGATTCCTGGGCAGACGCTGACGTTGCCAGAGTGACGACCGCGATCATTTTCCACATGCACAGACGAATCAGGTCCATCGCAATCATTACCTCGCAACGTTGAGTCCCAAGTGCCGAATTACACTTCGAATTACACTTCGAATCACACTCCAACGCATCCAACTGCGGCCCGGATCTGGAATGGATCGCTTCGCGACCTTCGTGCCCTTCTGTAACTGCTTCATTGAGCGAAGCACAACAGGAAGGGTCTACAGAAGGGCACGAAGGCCACAAAGTTGCTACCGGCGAACGGGGTTTCCGTCTTTGTCGACGATTCGCAGCCCGCCCATTCGCCAATGCCAGAACTTGCGGATTGCATGCGCGCATTCCCCTTTCGGAA
Source organism: Planctomycetaceae bacterium (assembly GCA_016795125.1). Taxonomy (GTDB): domain Bacteria; phylum Planctomycetota; class Planctomycetia; order Planctomycetales; family Planctomycetaceae; genus JAEUIG01. The sequence goes on from JAEUIG010000104.1 coordinate 3,420, forward strand.
GGTTGATCGCCGCGGCGATGGCCTGCAGGTCATCATCACTGACAGTCTTGGATGTCGCCGACAAGCCGCCGGCAACGACCGACTCCGCGGCCTCGAGAATAGTCCGAATCCGAATGCCACGGGCCTCCAATTCCTGCGGCGTGCCACGGCCGAACTTGGAAAGAATGGACACGTACCCGTTGATGATCGGGGTTGTCATGTTGCACTGTCCCTCCGTTCGTTCGATCACGCCGGCCCCGATTGCACGGCGGCATGCGACGCAAAAGCAGGCATCTCAGATGCATCCATGAAAGAAGCCACGGGGAACAGCCCCGTGGCTTGTGCACTCAGCAAATCTGCGTCAATCCTTTGGAATCTGCGTTCATCCGCGTTCCATTCTTCAGCCCTTCGATTCCAGCGCCTGCTGCGCCGCCGCCAGCCGCGCGATCGGAATCCGCCGCGGGCTGCAGCTCACGTAATCGAGGCCGATCTCGTGGCAGAAGAACACGCTGGCCGGGTCGCCGCCGTGCTCGCCGCAGATGCCGATCTTCAGCGTCGGGCGTGAGCTGCGGCCCCCCTGCACGCCGGTCTGCATCAGCTTGCCGACGCCCGTCCGGTCGATCGTCTGGAACGGATCGTTCGGGACGATGTCGTTCTCGCGGTAGAAGCCGATGAACCCGCCGTAGTCGTCGCGGCTCATGCCGAGCGTCGTCTGCGTCAGGTCGTTCGTGCCGAAGCTGAAGAACTCGGCCGTCTTGGCGATCTCGTCCGCCGTCACGGCCGCCCGCGGCACTTCGATCATCGTGCCGACGAGGTAATCGACCTTCACGCCGGTCTCGGCGAACACCTTTTCGGCCGTCTCGCGGACGATCTTCGCCTGGTTCTCGTATTCCGACTTGAACCCGGCCAGCGGAATCATGACTTCCGGATGGACGTTGATCCCGGCCTTCTTCGCGGCGCACGCCGCTTCGAAGATCGCCCGCGCCTGCATCGCCGTGATCTCGGGATACACGATTCCGAGACGGCAGCCGCGGTGACCGAGCATCGGGTTCGATTCCTTCAGTTCCTCGACGCGCCGCTGCACTTCTTCTTCCTTGACGCCGAACATCTTCATCAGCTTTTTGGCGAGGTTCGGATCCTCGTGCATGTGATGCTCGGACAGGAACTCGTGCAACGGCGGATCGAGCAGGCGGATCGTCACCGGCAGACCGTGCATGATCTCGAACAGTTCGGCGAAATCGGAGCGCTGCATGGGCAGGAGTTTCGCCAGCGAGGCGCGGCGACCGGCTTCATCCTCGGCGAGAATCATCTCGCGCATCACATTGATG
>JAEUIG010000153.1 GCA_016795125.1 Planctomycetaceae bacterium
GACGAACCGGAAGATGCTCGACCAGATGGCGAACCATGCGTCGCGCGTCAGTCGCTACATCGACCGCCACGGTTACGAACCTGTCGAGCAGTTTATCGACGCCTGCCTGTCCGTGGAGGACCTGATCGACCCGCACTCGCCGCACATCCGCCGCCGGCCCGATCCCAAGCAGGTCGCGGCCGAGCAGGAGCGTCGCCGCAAGGAGCGGGAACGCGACTCGACCGGGCTTCCCGAAGCCCGCGGCAAGTTCAAAGCCAAGGAGTACATGGACGAGTTCATCAATCCCCCCGATGTCCTCGAACGGGAGGAGGAAGACCGTCGCAAGCGGGAGGATGATCGCGAGGCCAGTCGCTCGTTCCCGGAGTCGCCGCAGCGCGACGTGCTGCTGTTTCTCCTGGAACACGCGCCGCTCCGCGACTGGCAGCACGACCTGCTCGCGATGGTCCGGGACGAGGCCTACTACTTTGCTCCGCAGGGGCAGACGAAGATCATGAACGAAGGGTGGGCCAGCTACTGGCACTCCAAGATCATGACGCGCCACGGACTCACAGATGCCGAGATCATCGACTACGCCGACCACCATTCGGGGACCATGGCGATGAGCCCCCGGCGACTGAATCCCTACAAGCTGGGGATCGAGCTGTTCAAAGATATCGAGGATCGCTGGAACCGCGGCCAGTTTGGAGCGGAATGGGAAGCCTGCGACGACCACGAGGTCCGCCAGAACTGGGATCGGCAGCTGGGGCTGGGGCGCGACAAGATCTTCGAAGCCAGGCGCGTCCACAACGACGTGACGTTTGTCGACACCTATCTCACCGAAGATTTCTGCCGGAAGCACCGGATGTTCTCGTTTGCCTATAACGAGTCGTCGGGAGATTACGAAATCGCCTCGCGCGAGTTTCAGGAGGTCAAGCAGCAGCTGTTGTTCAACCTCACCAACCACGGCCGGCCGTTCATCTACGTCAAGGACGGCAATTACCGGAACCGTGGCGAGCTGTACCTGCAGCACGATTTCCAGGGGATCGAACTGAAGGACGACTACGCGCGCGACACGCTGACCAACCTGCAGCGTCTCTGGGGCCGTCCGGTGCACATCGAAACGATGGTCGACGAAGAAGCGTCGGTGCTGTCTTACGACGGCAGCCACCACGAGGTCCGCGCGGCGTGATGGCGACCGGCGACGGTTGCCGACCTCGTACCTTGAGTGAGCTTGCTCGACCGGTGCGCGCACCGCGTGATGGCGAGTGGAGACGAGCCCCGCCTTGGGTTGCCGCGACGCTCGGGGCTCTGCCTTTGTGCGGCCAGACCGTCCGCCCCGGCAGGGGCGCCGGACTATAGCCGGGGGTGCAGCTCCGCACGCCGACAGGCGAGCCGAGCGGACCCCCAGTCCCGTCTCGGGTGCCATTGTGGCGTAATCGTGATGCCCCAGTGGGACGCCATAATGGCGTTTCTTGGCGACCGGCGGGACCATGATAGCAGCGAAGCGTTTTCATAAGCCGTCGCACAATAGTCAGTTAATCCCGATTGATTGGTCGGGAATTCAATCGGCACGACACTTGCGACTTATTCTGGCAGTTCGCGTGGAGTGAAAATAATGGCAGCCGCTCCAGCGAATCAGGCAAATCCAACCCTGCTGCCAGCTCAGAATTCGAGGATCGGCGAACCCATGGTGAGCTCGTGTCATATTCCGCGTTTTGTCGTTCGGGGACCGCAGTTCGTTGCCTTCGGACCGTCGGCCAAGGCCGAACAGGGAACGGCCCGGACCAACATCCCGTTGTCGGTCTGGGAAGATGAGGGGAAGGTCTGCATTGAGGCGGACCTGCCGGGTTCGCGGCCGCAGGATATTGATGTCCGCGTCGAGGACGGCAGCCTCAGGATCAGCGGCGAGCGGGTGCTCCCTCAGCGCGAAGCGCAGGGACGCCACAACGAGCGCCGGTTCGGGGCGTTCGAACGTGTTCTGCCGCTGGGCAAGACGCTCGATCCGTCCCGGATCGACGCCGAATTACGCGACGGCGTCCTGAGCATTACGTTGTACAAACGCCCCGAAACTCAGACGCAGAAAGTCCAGGTGAAGTATGCCGGCGAAGCCTCGCCCGCCCCGGACTCTCCGGCGGCTCCCCAGAGTTAGACCGGCCCCGGCCCAGTTGGAACTGCGATGTCCAATTGAAGAAGGAGACACAACATGAACAATTTGATGAGACCTCAATTCGGCATGCTGGATGATTTCCGCAAGGAAATGGATCAGATGGTGAGCCGGTTCTTCAGCGGCGCCGGCGAGCATCCCATTGGAAACTGGTCGCCGCGGGTCAACGTCGCCGAGGCGGAGGACGCCTACGACGTGACTGCCGACCTGCCGGGCCTGAAACCGGAAGACGTGAATGTCGAGGTGAAGAACGGGGATCTGCTGATCAGCGGCGAACGCCACGGTGAGCATGAAGAGCACGGCAAGACCTGGCACCGCGTCGAGCGTCACAGCGGCTCGTTCCGGCGGATGATCCGCCTGGGTGACGACGTCAGTGCCGACAAGGTCAGCGCCGAGTACAAGGACGGCGTCCTGAAGGTGCACGTGCCGAAATCGGAGTCGGCAAAATCGCGGAAGGTCGAAGTCCGAGGTTGATCTGCTTTTCTGAGATGCATAGCCCGGCGGTCGTCGTCCCCTGACAACTGCCGGGCTTCTTTTTGACCGGTCAGCCGTCAGCTTTCAGCAATCCGACGGGGAGTTTACGCGCCCCGGCACGCCCGTCTTTGCTGAAATCTGGCCGCTGACGGCTGACCGCTTCCACCAAAACCGGTCTGCCCGCCAACCGGATTCCGGGATATGATTGACAAGAGAATGTTGATCTGTCGGGAGGCAACTGCATGTCGCTACGGCCACAGCTGACTCTGGAATTGCAACGCCTTGTCGGCGTACAGGGGGGAGCGAGCATTGCCCTCTCCACCCCGGCGGGGTTGCGCCTGCAGATTCAGTTGACGGCGGTCGACTCGATGAGCTGCAGCCTGTCGGAGTTGCAGTTGTTCGTGCCGGCATTGCAGAACGCCGCTTTCGACGTGTTGCGGAACTGGGCGGACAGCCTGTCGCAGCGGATTACCTATCTGCTCGAGCAGATAGGGCCGCTGGAATACGACCCGGCGGCAGGGCAGGTGCTCATCCGGTCGGTCAAGCCGGACTCGCTGCCGGACGGCAGCCAATACTATGAGGTCGTGCTGTCGTCGCAGACGGGGGGGAACTTCTCGCTGCGGCGTTATCGGTCGACCAAAGGTCAGCCGGGCCGCGCGCCGGTCGACATCACCGTCACGCACGAAGTGCTGCTCAAACTGGTGGACGATCTGGTGGCGACGGCGCCCGCCACGCCTTAGGTCCACGTCCGTCCGACGGTCCGTGCACTTGTCGCCCCTTTGCCGCCGCTGGTACGATCGGGTCGTCCCACGTACGATGCGCTCACATTGCGCCTGTCGAGGAACTGTCCCGGCACAGATGCCCGTCTTTGAACCTGTGGATGAACGACCGCCCGAATGGACCCGCAGACATCTGCTGGGTCTGCAGGCGCTTTCGGCGGCTGAGATCACCTGCATTCTGGATCACGCGGCGCGGATGCGCGATCGCTTCGCGAGCGGCGAACGCAAACTGACGTCTTTGGCCGGCGTGGTGGTCGGCAACCTGTTCTTCGAAGCCTCGACTCGCACGCGGACGTCTTTCAGCCTGGCGGCGAAGCGGCTGAGCGCGGATACGGTCGATTTCACCGCGTCGGGCAGCAGCCTGTCGAAGGGGGAGTCGTTCACCGACACGGCGCTGACGATCGAGGCGATGGGGGTCTCGATGATGGTCGTCCGGCACAGCTCGTCCGGCGCACCGGAACTGCTGTCGCGGCGTTTGCAGGCCAGCATTCTCAACGCTGGCGACGGCACGCATGAGCACCCGACACAGGGCCTGCTCGACATCTTTACGATCCGCGAGCAGCGTGGACGCATCGACGGCCTGACCGTCGCGCTGGTGGGGGACATCCTGCACAGCCGCGTCGCGCGCTCCAACATCTGGGGACTGACCAAGCTCGGCGCACGCGTCATCGCCTGCGGACCGGCCACGCTGGTCCCGCCGCAGATTCGCAAGCTCGGCGTGGAAGTTTCGCATTCGCTGGACGACATCCTCGGCGAGGTCGACTGCATCAACCTCCTGCGCGTGCAGTTCGAGCGCCAGCGCGGGGCGTTTTTTCCGTCGATCAGCGAGTATGCACACCTGTACGGGATGAACGGCGACCGGTTGCGGAAGGCGAAACAGGACGTGCTGATTCTCGCGCCGGGACCGATTAACCGCGGCGTCGAAATCACGCCCGACGTCGCGGACGGCCCGCATTCGGTGATCCTTGACCAGGTCAGCAACGGGCTTGCCATCCGCATGGCGTGCCTCGATCTGCTGAACCGCGTGCGCGGAGCGGAGACGGCCGCATGAGTCAGCGCGTGACGATCACCGTCGACGATCCGTTCGGAATGGCCGGCAAGAGTCCGCGTCTGGTCGCGCCTGCCGTACGCCGCAACATCGCGATCCAGACATCCCGCGTCCGAGACGCATTGATTCTTGGTATTGGGTGCCTGCTGTTCTGCCTGCTCCCCGTGATGGGATTCGACGCCACGCTGATCTGGGTGGTGTGGCCGGTGGCCGCGTTATTTGTCCCTTTCTTTGTATTCGCAGCGTGTTGCGAGCGGCGGATCCTGCGCTTTCAGCAGTCCCGACTCGCCGAATGTGAGCGCCTGATCGAGAAAGGACAGACGCCCACATGAGCACCCTACTGATTCGCGGCGGCCGGATCATTGATCCGGCCAACGAGCGCGACGGCGTCGGGGACTTGTGGATCGCCGACGGCCGGATCGTCGCTGGCTACGGAGGTCGGGCTGACGAAACAATCGACGCCGCTGGACTGATCGTCTGCCCCGGGCTGATCGATCCCCGCGTGTCGCTGGGCGAACCCGGCAACGAAGAGGACGAAACGATCGCCACCGGCACGGCCGCGGCGCTGGCGGGCGGTTTCACAAGCATCGGCGCCATGCCGGGCTCGCAGTCGGCAGTCGACGCCCGCGCCGGGGCCGAGTTCGTCAAGCTGCAGGGAGA
>JAEUIG010000176.1 GCA_016795125.1 Planctomycetaceae bacterium
TACTTGGCGGCGCCGATGTAGATCCGGCCGTTGTGTCCCTCGATGATCGAGAAGTACCCGCTGCCTTCGGTGGTCGTCTCCTTGGGGATCGCGTGGGCTTCGCTCCAGAGCCAGTGGCGCGAGAAGAAGGATTCACCTGCGGTCGCGAAGCGTTGAGAAAAGAGTGCAGCAATCGTGGCGGCGAGCAAAAAAACATTCGCGCGAACTGGCATGAGGCACCAACAACAGGAACTGAACTCGTTCACCACACAGGTCAGTCAGACTTGTACCGGTGCTGCCGCACCGCAACAAGCGGTCGCAGAGAGCAGATCAGTTGTGCGTGCAACCAGAAAACTGTCAACGTGCCACCACTGGACCCGATCAATCCTCTCCTCCCGCGATCCACAGGAAACAGCTGCCAAAGAGATTGAATCCCCCAAGCATGCAGCCGCTCCATGCCAGCAGGTCCCATCTGCTGCGGTAGACGAGGTTGGCGTAGATGCAGAGTATCATCGCCGCTGCCGACAACAACCAGCCGCAGGACGCAAGCAGCAGTACGTAGTCGGCGAATGGCCCTTCCCAAGTAATGATCGGATCTCGGTTGGTTTTCCGATTCACGTGCAAGTGAGCCCACACGGTGAGTAACAGGAGGGTCCCCAGGCCGGCGAGGGACGCCGATGCAGCGGCGGTGTAGGGGGCGACTTCGGGGCCTGGAGTGCGAATGAATTCACGCTCGGTCAAGGGGGGCCGAGGGGGATGTCGCCAGACAATCCGGTGCTTTGTCGATTCGGGAAGCCGTCTGCGAATCCAGACCAACAGCAGTCCCACAAACGCGGGGGCGACCACCGGGCCGCTGATGAGGAGGCAGCCGCGAGCGGCTTCGAGGAGCGGTGAAGGTGAATGCGGGGGTTCCCCTGCTTTGTCGCGTGCCGCCTCGATTGCCGGCACAAGTAACAGCAGCAGGAATGCAATAATCGCGGCGACGATCATTGATTCGGCGATCGAGATCCGAAATCGAGGGGACTTCTGGACAGGATCAGACATGATGATGCGGCCCGAGGGCCCTCCAACGGCAGAGACTGGCGTTCACGGCTTGCAGTCGCCAGCGGACAGGCCGACACGTTACAGTCTGCATGCGTTCGTTGTGGTCCGGATTCCTGGCGAGGCGATGCATGCGACGTAGTACGAGCTCAATCCTTACGTTGACGGGCTGGCTGCTCGCGGGCGCAATCGCCGTCGCTGGAGACTGGCCGCAGTTTCGCGGGCCGACGGGGCAGGGGATCGCCGACTCCGACGCCGCCGCTGTGCCGCTGACGTGGAGCGAATCCGAGAACGTTCGCTGGAAAGTAGCGGTCGACGGTCTCGGCTGGTCGTCGCCGTCGATCGTTGGCGGGATGGTCTATCTGACGACGTCCGTTCCGGTGACGCCGCCGGAGGAGAAACCGGCTGACGAATTGCCCGCCGCAGAGGGTGACGCGCCGGCGGAAGCACCTGCCGACCCGGTGGATACGCGTCTGCTCCCACAGACGCTGGAGGCGTTGTGTCTCGACGCCGAGACAGGCGCGGAAGTGTGGCGCGTCAGACTGTTCGACCAGCCGGGGTCGGTGCAGATTCACGGCAAGAACAGCCACGCCAGCCCGACGCCGCTGGTCGCGGATGGCAAGGTGTACGTGCACTTCGGCCCGCACGGTACGGCGTGTCTCACCACCGACGGAAACGTTGTGTGGAAGAACGAGGAGATCGAATACGCGCCCAATCACGGGACGGGAGCGTCGCCGGTCCTGTCCGGTGACGTGCTCGTGATCCCGTGCGATGGCCTTGATCTGCAGTTCGTGCTCGGACTCGACAAGTCCACGGGAGTGCTGCGGTGGAAGCAGGAGCGGAAGGCGGACGTCGAGAAGGGCTTTTCGTTCTCAACGCCGTTGCTGATTGATGTGAGCGGTCGCGAACTCGCGGTTTCGCCGGGCAGCGGCGCGGTGGTGGCATACGATCCGGCGACCGGCGACGAAGTCTGGCGCGTGCGATACGACGATGGATTCTCCGTCGTGCCGCGGCCGGTCTTTGCGCATGGGTTGGTATATGTCTGCACCGGCTACGGCAAGCCGTGGCTGCTGGCGATCGACCCGAGCGGTGCGGGGGACGTCACGGACACGCACATCAAATGGAAGACCGATCGCGCGGCGCCGAACAGTCCCTCGGTCATCGTCGTGGGCGATGAACTGTTCATGGTGTCGGACCAGGGAGTTGCGAGCTGCCTGGATGCGGTGACCGGAGAGAAGCACTGGCAGGAGCGTCTCGGCGGTAACTTCTCCGCGTCGCCGACGTACATCGATGGCCGCATCTATTTTCAGGACGAGAACGGCACGGCGATCGTCGTCGCTGCGGGGAGGGAGTTCGTAGAACTCGGCCGCAGCTCATGGGGGGACGGAGTGCGGACGTTTGCGTCGTACGCCGTCGCCGACGGGGCGCTGTTCATCCGCAGCGAGACGCACGTGTACCGGGTGGAGGCGGAGGTGCGACAGACGGGAGGCTGAGGGGATTTTGGATTTTCGATTGAAGTGGTGCACGCATCTCCGATGCGTCGCTAAACGCTACCCACTACCCACTACCCACTATTTGCTACGCTGTGGAAAGCCGGCTTCAGCTCGACATCAACGCTCAACCGGACAACACGACTTGCGGGCCGACGTGCCTGCAGGCCGTGTATCGGTATTACGGCGACGAGATGCCGCTGCCGCAGTTGATCTCGGAGATCCCGTCACTGCCGCAGGGGGGGACGCTAGCCGTGCTGCTGGGCTGTCATGCCCTGCAGCGGGGTTACCGGGCGACGATCTTTACCTACAATCTGCAGGTGTTCGATCCCACGTGGTTCCGTCCGGATAGCCCGCCGCTGGCGGACCGCATCCGGAAGCAGATGGCGGTGAAAGACAAAGTGCGCCTGCAGATTTCGTCCCGCGCGTACCTTGAGTTCCTCCGACTGGGAGGGGACGTGCGCATGGAGGACATGACAGGCAACCTGCTGCGGCGCTATCTGAAGCGGTCGATCCCGATCCTCACCGGGTTGTCGGCCACGTATCTGTACAACGAGCGACGCGAGTTTGGCGACCGCTCTGCGCCGGATGATGTTCGCGGACTGCCGCAGGGTCACTTTGTGGTGCTGGGCGGCTATGATGCGGTCGAACGAACGGTACTCGTGGCCGACCCCCTGGAGTCGAACCCACTCGCGCCCGGAGCCAATGAATACGAAGTGGACCTGGACCGGCTGATGTGCGCCATCATGCTGGGGATCGTGACGTACGACGCCAATTTGCTCATTATTCGTCCCAAGGAGGGGCGCGGCAGTCCGCTGACGACGGATACGCCCGCCTGAACGGAATGTCGACGCTGATTGTTGCGAGTTCGCCGAAGGACTGGCCGTTCGATATCCCGGACGTCGACGTCGTCGACGCCTGGGACTATCTCACGCTGCCGAAGTACAGCGAGTTGCGGAACGTCCGCATCCTCAACCTGTGCCGGTCCTACAAGTATCAGACGACAGGGTTCTACGTGTCGCTGCTGGCGGAGGCGCGCGGACACAAGCCGCTGCCGAGCATTCAGACGCTGCAGGATCTGAAGTCGCAGTCGATGATCCGAGTGGTCAGCGACGAGCTGGACGAGGAAATCGAGAAGAATCTCGGGCCGCTGATTTCCGACGAATTCACGCTGAGCATCTATTTCGGCCGGAATGTCGCGAAGAGGTACGACCGGCTGGCGCTGCTGCTGTTCAATACGTTCCAGGCGCCGCTGCTGCGGGTGAAGTTCGCGCGGTCGACCGACCGGGAGTGGGAAATTCGCAGCGTGAAGGCGATCTCCGGCAACGATGTGCCGGAGAGCCATCGCGACTTCGTGGCGGAAGCCGCGCGGCGGCACTTTTCCGGTCGCAGCGTGACCCGTCCCAAGAAGACCCACACCCGTTACGACCTGGCGATCCTATGGGATCCGGATGAGCGGGAGCATTGCCCGTCGGACGAGGGCGCGCTCAAGAAGTTCTGCAAGGCGGCGCTGGCCGAAGGGCTCGCCACCGAGATGATCACCAAGGACGATTACGGCCGGCTGTCGGAGTTCGATGCGCTGTTCATCCGTGAAACGACCGCGGTGAACCATCACACGTACCGGTTCGCACGGCGGGCGGCGAGCGAGGGGCTGGTGGTGATTGACGATCCGCAGTCGATCGCCCGCTGCACGAACAAGGTGTTCCTGGCGGAACTGCTGAGCCGTCACAAGCTGCCGATGCCGAAGACGATCGTGCTGCACCGCGACAACATCCGGAACATCGCCAGCGAACTCGGCTTTCCGTGCGTCATCAAGAAACCGGACAGCGCGTTTTCGCAGGGGGTCATCAAGATCGAATCTCCGGAAATGCTGGAACTGGTGGCGCCGGAGTTTCTGGGCGAGTCGGAACTGCTCGTTGCGCAGGAGTTTCTGCCGACGGAATTCGACTGGCGGATCGGCGTGCTCGACCAGCGACCGCTGTACGCCTGCAAATACTACATGGCGAAAGGGCACTGGCAGATCATCCAGCACGAAGAAAAGGGGAACGGCCGCTACGGCAAGGCGGAAACGCTGCCGGTGGAACTCGTTCCGCGCAAGGCGGTGAGCGTGGCGGTCAAGGCGGCGAACCTGATCGGCGACGGGCTGTACGGCGTCGACGTGAAGCAGTCGGGCGGTCAGTTCTACGTGATCGAGGTGAACGACAACCCGAACATCGACGCGGGGGTTGAGGACCAGATCCTGCGGGACGAATTGTACCGCCGTCTGGCCGAAGTGTTCGTCACACGGATCGAGCGCCGCAAGGCGTGGAACCCGGACGAGTAAATCCGAAATCCGAAACTCGAACTCCGAAGACGCTCGCCAATCACGCTTGCGGCTTCGCCGACATCGCTCGCTCCAGAAACGCCGCCACCGCGATCGCTGTCTTCGTCGGCCGTCGCTGCAACACCGGGTGGGCCGACTCGAACCTGGCGACCTCCATGTGCCGGAGCGAGTTCTGAATTTCGTGCATCGAGCGTGCCGGGACGACGACGTCCGGCGATGCCTGCACGTAGAGCGTCGGCGCGGTGATGTCCGGGATCAGGTTCCGGACATCGACGCGGACCACTTCGCGCACGCGGGCGGCCAGGACTTCGGGGTCGCAGAGAAACAGCTCCCGCCAGCCTTCGTCGAGTTCGGCCGGAGGACCGTTGTCCCGCAGAAACAATCGCCGTACGAGGTTCTGCCGTAGCGGCATGGGAATGCGGAACATCCAGTGGCGCACGAGTGCAGCGGTCCACGGCGGAAAGTAGGGATGCGGACAGCGTGCGAAGGTTGCAACGAGGACCAGTGCCCGCAGATGGGGCAGCTGCGCTGCGGCAATGCGGATGCCGAGCGGACCGGCATAGGACTCGGCGAGGACGGCGAACGGTTTGTCCGGCAAGACGAGCCCGTCGAGGATGTCGTCGTAGGAGATCGCGCGATCGTTGGGGTAGGTGATGATGCGCGGATCGATCCAGTCCGGGAGTGCGGCAACGAAGCGATCAAGGAGCTTCGCGCCGCCGTGGAGTCCGGGGAGGAGCAGCAGTGTGAGTGACATAGTTCGCGGTTGGTCGCCGGTGTCGCGTCAGTCTGTGAACGGGATGCACAGTCGATCAATCTGCGCCTGCCACGAGATGACGTGCGTGCAACCACCTCAAATCGAGGAATCCCGTCGCCCCTGCCGGGGCGAGGATGATCTTGAAGAAGGAGACCACGGGTTGCGCTCACCTGCCTGACGGCAGGCGTCGCTGCACCCGTGGCTACAAACTTCCGCCCCGCCGGGGCGGCGTGATATGGTGGTCGCAGTTCGATTGCGCAGGCCTGCATTCTGACAGGACGACACTCTCATGACTACGCACAGCACCCGTCGCGAGTTCTTGCAGACCACCAGCGTCCTGACCGCCGCCGCCGCACTTGGCGGCGTGCATGCTTTCGGGGCCGAGTCCGCCGCGCCGCTGCGAATTGGCATCATCGGCTGCGGCGGGATCATGATGTCTCACGTCAAGGGGCTGGTGGGCCGTCGGGAGAACGTGCGGATTGCGTGGCTGTGCGATGTTGATCCGGCGCAGATCGAACGCATGTCCCAGTTCGTCACGGCGGATTTTCAATCGCCGCCGCCGAAACGGACGACGGAATACGAAGAGGTGTGCGACGATGCGGAGGTGGATGCGTGCATCATTGCGACGCCGCATCACTGGCACGTGCCGATCGCGCTCAAGGCCATGCAGGCCGGCAAGGACGTGTACATCGAGAAGCCCATCTCGCACGTGTACGCGGAGGGACCGATCATCATCGCGGCGGCCGAGAAGCTGGGACGGGTCGTGCAGCAGGGAAGCCAGATGCGCAGCAGTGCGGTCACGCTGAAGGCCGAGCAGTTGCTGAAGGACGGGATCATCGGCGACGTGAAGGTGGCGCGGGCGTGGACGGCGGAGACGCGCGACATCATCCGGCCGGTGCCAGACGGCGACCCGCCGCCCGGAGTGCACTACGACAGGTGGCTCGGCCCGGCGGCCTCGCGGCCGTTCAACATGCACCGGTTTCATCGGACGTGGCGGCTGTTCCGCGATTACGGCAACGGTGAGATCGGCGACGACGGCATCCACGACCTCGACATGGCGGCGTGGGGGCTCGGCGTCGACACGCTGCCGCGGCAGATCACGGCCCGCGGCGGAACGATGCTGCTCGACGGGCACTACAGCGAGTTCCCGGACAACATGAACGTCACGTTCGAATACCCGGACGGGCGGCTGCTGATCTACGAGAACTACCCGTTCACCGAATACGGCATGCACGGATTCGACAACGGCAACGTGTTCTACGGTACGAAGGGCTACATGATCTTCTCGCGCCGCGGCGCGTTCAGCGTGTTCCTCGGTCCCAAGAGCACACCCGGGCCGACCGAGGGGAAGGAGCTGCGCGGGCAGACCGGG
>JAEUIG010000215.1 GCA_016795125.1 Planctomycetaceae bacterium
CGTAGAACATCAGCGGGCACAGCAGCATATCGACGAGAGTGGCATCGCGAAGAAATCCCGCCAGTACCTCCCGGGCCGACAGCGGCGCCTGATCGAGTCGCGTCTCGTCAAACACGTCGATGTGCGCAACGAGCTTCCGGAAGCCGTCGGAATCCGCGGGGAACTCGCGAGAGACTTCCGATTCCAGCACGGCGAAGTCGTTGGTGAACGCGAGACGCCGGCCGGGAAACACGACGGCCGATCCCAGTTGCGGACAGAGTGCGAAGTCGTCCCACCGCAGGCGCAGCTGTTTGAGCAGCTTGGCGAGCGGGCCCGTGCGCGTTCCCGGCGGGGCGTAGTTGGTGACGGCGTGCAGGCCGACGTCGTAGTTGCGTCCGCGCAGCCGGTAGAACGAATTCAGCCCGCCGATTGTCGTGTGGCGTTCGAGAATGCAGACCGGCTTCTCGTAGTAGGCCAGCCGGATGCCGGCGGCCAGTCCGGACATTCCTGCGCCGATGATGATCGTATGGTAGCGCACGATGCGTGATGCCGGCTGTGACGACTACTTCACAATCGCCATCGGCATATTCGGGCTATCCGGGTTGACGTCGATCGTTTCGCGTGAAGGCACGATGACGACGTCCAGATCCTGCATCGGCACCGCGCCGAGCAGGACCTCGTCTCCCAGTACGAGTGCGCCCTGAAATGCGACCCGATTCTTGAAGCCGATCTCAACGGGCCCGACGTACGGACACGTGTGCCGCTGTCCATCCGCCGTTGTAATTTCCCGCGTCTGAATTTCCTGCAACTGCAGCTGAGTGGCAACATGCTGCGGAATGCACAACAGCAGGGCCCCAATGTCGACGAGCGCTTTCGCCTCGTACGGCGCCAGCCGGTCGTCAAGCGGGTTCCGCAGTGTGAGCGACGTAGTGATCAGTCCCATCTCCGGACTCCCTGCGTCACACGCCGGCCGGCGCATCCTTCAGCAGCGGCTGCAGGTAGTTGACCGTGCTGCTCATCGAGATCAGATGCTCGTAATCGGCTTCCGGAATCTGGATACGATACTGCTTGCGCAGCTCCATCACGATGTCCAGAAAGTCCATGCTGTCCAGTTCCATCTGCTCGCGGAACGGGACGCCGTCGTTCAGGTCGGACAGGTCCTCATCGGGGGCGATGCGTTCGAGGATGTCCAGAATCACGTGCCGGATGTCCGCCGGTGCCATTCAAGCTGCTCCGTACTATTCAGTCCCAAACCCTGATAATGCCTACGCTTGCCGCCGGCAACGGCCGGTGAGTTTCGCCGGCGCCGCAGGTCGGAAACGACGGCCATGTGCCGTCACGTTGATCGGTCGGCGGCGCCTTGCCGACTGTTTCGCCCGGAACATTGCCGGCCCTCCAACCCACCCTGGGCTGCGGCCTACTCGTAAACGCCCCCGTGTTCTCGCGGGAACTTCTTCACGATGAGCACCGAATTGATGCCCAGCATTCCGAACGAATTGTTGAGCAGATACTCGACCCGCTCCATGGAACGCGGCTGGTTGGCGACAATCTGCCGCAGTCCACAGCGTTCGTCCTGATCGTCGAGATTGATTGTAGCGTGGGCCATCCGGTCCGCAAAGGCAGGCACGTTGCCCATCAGTTCCAGCGCGCCTGCGGCTCCCATCGCATGCCCGATGAAACTCTTGGTGTTATTGATCGCCAGCGACGGCCGGTCGCCGAACACCGTCTGCAGGGCGACACATTCCTCGATGTCTCCCTGTTCGGTCGCCGTGGCGTGGCTGCTGACGATGTCGATCTCGCGCGCATCCAGACCCGCCCGGGACAGCGCCAACTGCATGCATTCCGCCTGCCGCGCGGCCACCGGCAGCACGAAATCCATCGCGTCGGAGTTCATCGCATACCCGACGATCTCTGCGTAGATCTTCGCGCCCCGGTCCAGCGCGTCCGGCAGCCGCTCGACCGTGCACAGCGATCCGCCTTCCGCCACGACGATGCCGTTGCGGTGCTTGTCGAACGGCCGCGAGGCCTTGGCGGGATCGGCATGCTTCGCTAGCGCTCCCTGGCTGGCGAACGATGCGAAAATCCCGAACGTATGAATGCTCTCCGAGACGCCGCCGGCAATCGCCAGGTCGACTTCCCGCAGCCGCAGCATCTGCACCGCCTGGATGAACCCCGCATTCCCGGCGGCACACGCGGCGCCGATCGTCAGATGCGGGCCGGTGATGCCCAGATTCAGAGTGACTTCGCCGGCCGCGTTGTTGGCCACCGTCCGCGGATTGTGGTGATGCGACCAGACGCTGGTGTCGTAGCCGAACTTCGAAATCTCGAAGATCTCGTTCTCGGTTTCGACGTTGCCGTGCTCGGTGATCCCGATGTACACGCCGGTGCGGTCCTTGCGGACCTGCTCCCAGTTCAGGCCGGAATCGGCGACGGCCTCGTTCGCACAATAGATGGAAACGGACCCGGCGCGCGTCCCGCGGCGGCGGTCCTTCTTCTTCTGGTAGCGGAACTCGTCGAAATTGCAGACGCCCGCCAGCACGGGCCCGATGTACCGCGTCTCGTACGGCACAACTCCGGATTTCCCGGCCAGCAGCGCGGCCCGGTAGTCCGAGAGGTTGTTCCCGTTGGGCGCAGTCAGGCCCACTCCGGTAATGACGATCCGGTTCGGATCGCGCAACGAATCCTGCATCGGGTGGCTGTCCTGCAAACGGTCAAAAAAAGCGTAACGGGTGACTCCCAAGCTGACAAGCAACGATCTTCGCCCGGGTCGACTCCCGTGTATCCGTCGTCGCCGGAGCCTGCGCACGAACGGGACTCAGACGCGATGATGCGGCGATCTCTGCCGGGAAAACCCCGCGTCACTGTCCCCGAACGACACGGACCGCGGCCGGACGAATGGCGAAATTCGCCGGCGCGTTCCCCAGAATATCTCCGTCGGCGGAGAATGGCAGCGGCTCCCGCGCAACGACTTCCAGCGACCGGCACTGCCTCCAGACGACGAGGTCGTTTTCCAGAAACGACGTCAGCAGGTAATCGGCCGTCAGGGTCGCCAGTTCGAGCGGACTTCCGTCGCGAATCAGGACGAGGTCGAACATCCCGTCGGCCAGTTCGGCGCGTGGAGCCACTTCCACGCCACCCCCTGATGTCCGGCCATTTGCGACAAACAGGTTGAGCGCGCGGAACTGTTCCGCCGGCCCGTCGTCGACGCGGCACTCAATTTCGAAGACCTGCAGGTCCTGCAACACGTCCAGAACACCCCGCAGGTAGCAGAACGGTCCCCACGCCTTTTTCTGCTCGTCGGTGAGCACCTGGGCATACCGTCCGCTGTTACCGGCCGTCGCCATGTTGGCGACGTTTCGCGAATTCGAACCGCTCGTCGCGCGAATCACGTCCATCGGAGTCGACGCGCCCGCCAGACACGCCTGGAGCGCCTCTTCCGGCTGCAACGACATGCCGAGCGTTCGCGACAGGTCGTTGCCGGTTCCCAGCGGGAGTACCGCCATGTCGGTCGTCACAGTGTCGCAGTCAGCGAGCGCATCGACGACGGCACTGACGGTGCCGTCCCCCCCTGCCGCAATGATGCGCGGCACGTTCGACGCCACGGCGCCGCGGACTGCTTGCTGTGCCGCCTCACGCGAATCGGACGCAACGAGTGCGATCTCGGGATGACGGATAATCTGCTCGCGAACATGCTCCGAGGATTCCGTCGATCCCGCGCCGCTGTTCCAGATCACCACGGCCTGCGGTACTGACATCGACGGTGCTCCTTCCCGAGACAACGACCTTCGGTGCTGACAGCCGCACCGGCCTCAGAACCTTCTGCAAGGCGCGTGCCGCGGAAGAAAACGGGGAGACCGGCGACTACGCGAGCAGCGAGGAGACCGCATCGACGTCGAGCAGCGGCTCGGCACGAGCCCCCAGTGTGACGGACGATCGCGGATCGATCCGCAGGCTGGCGTAGGCCGTGGCGACGAGCGCCGACAGGGAGACCGGGTGGTCGATGATCGACCTTCCCCGCGCATCGGTGGCGCCGATCACCGCTCCTTCCGGGACGCCGCCGCCGGCCACCAGGGCCGACCAGCATTGCGTCCAGTGTTCGCGTCCCCCGGCGGCATTCAGAAAGGGGGTGCGGCCGAACTCTCCGGTGCAGATCACCAGCGTTTCCGAAAGCAGCCCGCCGGCGTCCAGGTCGTCCAGCAGGGCGGCGCAGGCGCGATCAAACTGCGGGCCGATCGTGTCTCGGTAGTCGAACAGCGTGCCGGGCGCGGACGGTTTGTGTGCGTGTGCGTCCCAGGTCACTTCGCCATGCAGTTTCGGACAAAGATTGACGATGACCACGCGCACGCCGCGCTCGACCAGCCGCGCCGATTGCCACAGCCGGAGACCAAAATCGGTTTCACCATACTCTTCACGGATTTCGACCGGCTCGGAAGCAAACTCGGGAATGAGCGGTTCCGGCATCTCGACCGGTTCGGCATCGCCACCCGTTGAATCGGGAGACGGAGCGTGCTGTTCCAGCAGGTGCGGCGCGTATTCGCTGCCGAGCCAGCCCGATCCGGCCGTCAGTTCCCGGCGGACTCCCAGGTCGACCACCGGCCCCGGGAGCAGGACATAGGCAGGCGCTCCCCCGCGCGGACCGAGCAGCCGGGAGGCTGCGGCCCCGAGGCTGGCGGGCTGGCATGCGCGATTCGGCAATCGACCCGCATACAGCAACTGGTGGCCCGTCTCGTGAATCGGCGCTGCGTCATGGTGCAACGAGCGGACGATCGTGAACCGGTCAGCACGGCGCGCCAGACGCGGGAAACCCTCGCTCAGGTGCACGCCGGGAATCTTGGTGGCAATCGATCGCAGCGGGCCGCGGACATGACTCGGCGCGTCCGGCTTGGGATCGAACGTCTCCAGCTGGCTGGGCCCACCGTTCATCACCACGAGGATGACGGATCGCGGCCCGCTGCGTTCCTGGGCCTTCGCCACGGCGGCCCGCTCGGCCATCGACAGGCCGACCATCGCCATTCCCCCAACGGCCAGGAACCCTCGGCGGGAAACCGGGCGGCGGCGCTGTCGGCGAAAATGCGGCTTGGATGGCATGGCAGCGTCTGGAGACCCTGAATCGGCATATTAGCACGCCCGACCCGACCCCGAAACGCAGGAATGGAACGCTTTGACTCTCACCACATGGTGGATTTCGGCGGGGGACGTCACGGATGACTGGAACGGATCCACCCCCCTCCCAGCACCCGATCTCCGTCGTAGAGCACCAGCGCCTGCCCGGGGGTCACTCCGAACTGCGGGTCGTCAAACGTCACCCGGATCATGTCGTCGCCTGCCCGTTCCACCGTACAGGCCGCCGCCTCGTGCTGATACCGAATCTGCGCCGCACAGCGGAAAGCGGCGGGCCACTCGTCCACGAGCAGGTTCAGGCGATCGGCTTCCAGCTTCGTCCGCGCGAGTTCGTGCCGCTGTCCGAGCACGACTCGACGCGACGCGGCATCGATCCGCACGACGTAACGCGGCTCACCGAACGTGATGCCGAGTCCTTTCCGCTGCCCGATCGTAAACCGCTCATAACCAGGATGCCGCCCGAGAACGTTTCCGGCGGCATCGACGAACTCGCCGGCGGTCTCCTGCTCACCCCGGTACTCGGCGACGAAGGCCGCATAGTCATCGTTGGGGATAAAGCAGATCTCCTGGCTGTCGGGTTTATCGGCGGTGCGGATGCCGGCTTTCCGGGACATCTCGCGAATCTCCGCTTTGTCGAAGCTGCCGACCGGGAACAGGATGCGATCGAGCAGGTCGCGACGGATGCCGAACAGGACGTACGACTGGTCCTTGGTCGGATCGACGCCGCGATGGAGGGCCGTTCCCGCCGGCGAGCCCTCGCTGATGCGCGCGTAATGTCCGGTGGCGATGTACTCTGCCCCGACGCTCTCCGCGAACTCCCACAGCTTGCCGAACTTCAGCCACACGTTGCACATCACGCACGGATTCGGCGTCCGCCCGGAGAGGTATTCGTCGGCGAAGTAATCCTTGATCCGCCCGAACTCCTCGCGGAAGTTCAAGGCGTGAAAGGGGATATCAAGCGCGTCCGCCACACGACGGGCGTCGGCCGCGTCCGAGGCGCTGCAGCACCCCTGCTTGGACGCCCGACGATCGACAATCGGCAGCAGGCTGTCCGTCGGCGATGCACACGCCGCCGCCTCCGATCCCGAGCGCATGAACAGCCCGATCACCTCGTGTCCCTGCTGCTGCAGCAGGTACGCCGAGGCGGAGCTGTCGACACCGCCGCTCATGGCGAGAACGACGCGGGACATTTCGGAGAATCGCCCTGTTGGCGGGGTGGGGGGGTGGCAAAACCGCAAGCGTGATCAGGCGCTGCGAATCGGAATTCTATCGAATTGGACTGGTGCGGGTCAGGTTCGGCGTTCAATTGCAATCGGATTTACGCCGCTGTACTGTGGTTTTCCCGCAGAAGTGCGGGTTTTTGTCTCTCATCATGTCATGCACCGCGACTCACAAGGAACTGCGCTATGGGACGCCCTGTTACTTTGTTCACCGGGCAATGGGCGGACCTTCCCCTCGAAACGTTGTGCAAGAAGGCCAAGGACTTCGGCTACGACGGCGTCGAGCTGGCGTGCTGGGGAGACCACTTCGAAGTCGCCAAGGCGCTTTCGGACGACACCTACTGCGCCCGCAAGCGGGACTTGCTGGAAAAGCATGACCTGAAGCTGTTTGCGATCTCGAATCACCTCGTCGGCCAGGCGGTGCTGGACCCGATCGACGCCCGTCACAAGGCGATCCTGCCGGATTACGTCTGGAAGGATGGCAACCCGGACGGCGTCCATCAGCGGGCCGCCGAGGAGATGAAGGCCACCGCCCGCGCCGCGCGCAAACTCGGCGTCGGCGTCGTCAACGGATTCACCGGATCGAGCATCTGGCATCTCGTCTACGACTTTCCGCCGGTGCCGCGGTCGATGATCGACGACGGCTATAAGCTGCTCGCCGAACGCTGGAATCCGATCCTCGACGTCTTCCAGGAATGCGGCATCAAGTTCGCGCTGGAAGTCCACCCGACCGAGATCGCGTTCGACATCTACTCGGCCGAAATGGCGCTCAAGGCGCTCGAACACCGCGAAGAGTTCGGATTCAACTTTGATCCCAGCCACCTGATCTGGCAGGGAGTCGATCCGGTGGAATTCATCCGCGCGTTCCCGGACCGCATCTACCACGTCCACATGAAAGACGCGGCGGTCACGCTCAACGGCCGCACCGGCATTCTCGCCAGCCACCTGCCGTTCGGCGACCCCCGCCGCGGCTGGGACTTCCGCAGCGTCGGCCGCGGCGGCGTCCGCTTTGAAGAAGTGATTCGCGCCCTGAACGCCGCCGGCTATCCGCAGGACATGCCGCTGTCGGTGGAATGGGAAGACTCCGGCATGGATCGCGAGATCGGCGCGGCCGAAGCGGCGCAGTTCTGCAAGAACGTGGACTTCAAGCCGTCGGGCCGGGCGTTTGACTCGGCGTTTGGGGAGTAGATCGGCGCCAAAGTCGTATTGTGGAGTGGGGACCAGCAGCGATAATCAAGGGGCACTACGACGATGCCCACCGTCTTGCGGATTGGTTGATTCCGTTTTCATTTTTATTCCAACGAGAAGAACGAACCGCCGCACATTCATGTCCGAGGCCCGGACGGAGAATGCAAGTTCTGGCTAGAGCCGGTTCAACTCGCGGGAAATCGTGGAATTGCTCCATCGCAAGTGCGCGACATCGAACGACTTGTTTTTCAAAATGCTGCATTCTTGATTGAGAAATACGATGAGTACCACCATCGTTGATCCGCATGTTGCAACGGAACCAGTCGCGATTCGTGCGTGGTGCGAAGGGAGAATGGTGTTCGTCGAACTCACCGATGGCCGCATCGTGGGTTTCCCGGCAAGCCGCTTCGAACGACTCAAATCGGCAACGGACACGCAACTTCAGGAAGTGCGGCTGGAACTGCAGGGCTACGCACTGCGATGGGAAGAACTCGACGAGGACATCACAGTCCCAGGTATTGTCGCGGGTCGCTTTCAGCTGCCACCTGAGTAAGTCCGCCAATTCGCAAGGACGCACACGGATGTCCGACTCTGTTACGCCCTCCGAAGTCCCTGCCACCGGTCCGCGCACGCTCACTCGCCCGCAGCGGCGCGTCCTCGGGGTGCTGGTCGAGAAGGCCATCACGACGCCGAACCAGTATCCGCTCACGCTCAAGGCGGTGACGACCGGGTGCAATCAGACGAGCAATCGCGATCCGGTCGTCGGCTACACCGAGGAACAGTGCCAGCAGTATCTCGATGAACTGCGGGCGCTGGGAGTGGTGGCCTGCATCCACACCGAGAGCGGACGCACCGAGCGGTTCCGGCACTACGTCCGCAAGGTGTATCCGTTCAACGAGGCCCAGCTCGCGATCATGACGGAACTCTGGCTGCGCGGCCGGCAGCAGCCCGGCGAGCTGCGGACCCGCGCCGGCCGCATGGCGACTCTCGACTCTCAGGAACAGCTCCGTGCCGAGCTGACGAGCCTCATGGAGCAGGGATTCGTCCAGGCCGACGGTCCGCTGGATCGTCGCGGCGTGCTGGTCGATCATGCGTTCTATCCGCCGAACGAAGCCCAGCGGTTGCAACAGCGCCCGGCGGCGGAGACGATGGACGATGTCGCGGACGAGGCGCCGAACCGCGAGATTGCGTCGTCCCGCACCCCGCATCGCGATGATTCGTCCGCACGGCAGTCCGAGTTCGAGCGGCTGGCAGCAGACCAGTCGACACTCGCCGAGGAAGTCCGCGAACTCCGCGACAAGCTCGCTTCGCTGGCCGACGAACTCGCGGACCTCCGGCGAAGCCTGGGCGCCTGACCTCCGATCCACCCCGGCGTACGGGACGGCGACCGCGCTCGTTTTGGCCTTGATTCTCGCCAGTTCCGCACTGGCTGCCGACGAGCTTCCGTCGTCCTCGGACGTGCGCGGCGAAGACCTGACGGCGTCCGTCCGGTTGGAACGCGATCGCCCTCTCGAAGAACTGCTGGCCCGCGCCGACGCTCTGCTCCGTGAAAACAAGCCCAGAGATGCGATCCCTCTGCTGGACGAAGTCCTCGCACAGCCGGCGGCCGGACTGGTCTTCATTGATGGGACGTATCGCGACGCCTCCGCTGAAGCGAACCGGCGACTCGCACTGCTCGCGCAAATCGATCTCGATCGCTACGAACGACTGGCCGGCGATGCGGCGCGCGCCGCCATCCAGCAGGCGGAGCGCAGCGGCGACATCGACGCCGTGAAACGACTGCTGGTGCGGTATCGCCACACCACGGCCGGCCGTCGCGGGCTGCGCAATCTCGCGCAATCTCTGTGCGACCAGGGACGCTTCGAGGAATCCGTACTCGCCTGTGCGACGCTGATCGACGAATCGCCGGTGCCTGCCGAACACCTCGCACGCGATCCCGAACTGGCTCTGGTCTGGTGCGCTGCCGCGATTCGCGCCGACAATCTGGCGCTCGCGCGCGGGGTGCGATCACGGTTCGCGAAGGTCGTCGATGAATCCCCCGTCGCAGCTCAGATCGACGACCTGCTGTCGGCGTCGGGCGCCGCAACCGACGATGTCCCGGAAGCGGCCACCCTCCCGGAGAACCTGTCGTCCGCAATCCTGCCCCCCGTCTGGTCAATCACTACGCCGTCCGCCGGCGATGCGGAGTTGCAGTCCTCGCTGGCCTACCTGAGTTCCAACAGCATTCCTGCGGTCGGCGCACTGCTACCGGTCGTCACGCCGCGCGGCATCGCCTGCCGCACATGGGACGGCGTCGTCATGATCGACCCTCGGTCCGGCGCGCAACTCTGGACGCATTCGACGCCGCCGTTCACCAACCCGGATGCGCGCGCGATCGACGGGCCGCTCCGACGCACGCTCGGCGACTCCGCGCACCTGACGCTGGCCGCCGATGACGTTCACGTGTATTCCGTCGTGCCGCCTGCGAACCAGCCTCCGCTAGCCGAACCTTCGCCGCTGCAGAACGAACTTCTCGCATTGCGGCTCGACGATGGCGAAGTCGCGTGGCGATTGCCGAGGGCCGATGAAAATTCAGACTCTGCTGGCGTTCCCACTTACTTTCGCGGCCCGCCGACTGTCTGTGGCGCTCAACTCCTGGTTGTCGCCGAACGTGATGCGACCATTCGCATGCTGACCGTCGAACGGGCGTCCGGCCGCGTCTTGACCGACGTTCCGTTGTGTTCCACAGTGATCGGCATGGTCCGCGACGACCGTCGCCTCGCGCAGGCATGCCCCATCAGCGTCGCCGGCAATCTGGCGATCTGCACCACCGGCGGGGGCGCCGTCGTCGCTGTGGACCGGATGTCCGGTTTTGTCCGCTGGGCGTTCCGATATCCCCGCGAACGGTTGCCGTCGCTGCCGCAGGACGTTTCACCGCACACGCAGCCGCCGCAGTATCTGTGGGCCGACGGCTGGCGGATTCCGATGCTCGCCGCCGATGAACAGCATGTCGTCGTTGCGACCTGCGAGTCGCAAGATTGCCGCGTGCTGGAAGCAGCCACTGGCCGCCAGTTGTGGTCATTGCCGCGCGGCGATGGACTGTACGTCGCAGCGATCACAAAGGACCGAATGATCGTCGCCGGACGCCGTGAACTCAGAGCGTACGCCATTGCCGACGGCCGCCTCGAGTGGAGCGCGCCGGTGGGTCCGATCGGCGGCCGCGGGTTGGTCACTCTCACGCATTATGTCGTACCGCTTTCCGACGGATGTATGGCCGCTGCGGAACTGCAGACCGGGGAGGTTGTTCGCACGTGGCCGCAGCAGGCGGGCGGACTACCGTCGGAACTCGCATCCGAAAGACAAGTGATTGAACCTGTCAGCCTGAGCTGGGCAGTGGACGGAATCGTCGCCCAGTCGCTTTCCCGCATCTGGCGTCCGCAGACGATGGCCGCAGCCCGTGGCGTCGCGGCCGATCCGGTCACCTCGACGGCCGAGCGTGCACAACTGCTCGCGGAATCCGGCGAAACTGTCGACGCCGTCAAAACGGTCCGTGATGCGCTGCACGCTCTCGACGAACCGGAGCAGGCGGCGATCGACGAAGCGGTCGATCGAATTGCCGATCATTCGCGGCAACTTCTGCGCATGTCAGAGGAACCCGCGCAGCTTGACGACGCCTATCTGTACGGACTCGTCGGGACCGGTCATTGGCTTCGCGACGAGCGACGGCAACTGGCGCTGCACTGGGAGTGGCTGTCGCGCACGGCAGGCAGCGACTACGAATTCTCCGAGATTGCCCGGACGATCAGCCCCCTGCACAGTGAACGGCATTACGTGTCGACCAGCGACGGCGCGGGACGGGTGCGAATCGATCGCGCCGTGCAGGCGAAGCTGCTGGAACTCCGCGAGCGCCTCGAACCCGCGGAAAGACCGGCATTCGACGCCAGGTTCGACACCTGGGACAACGCTGAGGGAGATTCGACGTTCGCGGAACTGCAGATCGGCGTGCCGACGACCGACGATCCGCGGCTGACCGATCTCTTCGATCACCTCCCGTTCGGCCAGCAGTTGCGCCTCAAGCAGCCGCAGCGCTGGACGAGCGCGGCGGAATTCATCACGACGCAATTGCGGCTGCTCGAACAGTCGCGGATTGCCGACCCATCCCTCGCTGCCGCCGCGCTCAGTTCCCTGCTGCAGCTGTACATCGAGCACAGCGACCCCGATGACGCCGCGGGCGTGGCTCAACGTCTGCGCGACGAGTTCGCCGAGACGACTCTGCCCGACGGCACAACAGTCGCCGCGATTGTCGACGCGGCCGCAGGCAATCCGGCAATCGCCAGGTTGATTTCCCCTGCCGACGAATGGCCCGATGTCGCGCCGACGATCGCATCCCGTCCGTGGCCGGAAGGAGAAATCTATTTCGTTCCCGTTACCGTTCAGCATGCGGGAGGCGGCCTGTTCGATCGCCTGAATGTCGCCGTGCATCGACAGGGCAGGATCGTGCGGTTTTCCGGCGCGGGGATGCCGCGTCCCTGGGCGCTGACGCTGCCCGACAGCCGCAATCCGCTCCGATACTCGCAATCGTATCCCGACCTCCGCAGAGCGTGGGGCTTCGGCCAGTTCCTGGTGCTGCAGGTCGGCGCCGAGGTGTTTGGAATCTCGCCGCTGAATGCGGCCGGCGAGCCGCGCGCCGCAATCGTCTGGCCGGAATCAGGCGCATCACTGTCGACCACATCCGAAGTCGGCGCCCGGCAAGCCATCGAAACCGGCCCCGCGCTCGACCTCCGAGTCGCCCCGTTCGACGAAGGTGTCGAACGCCGGAACGAGTTTGGCCACCTTGTCGGCCGGGTCGGCCCCGTGCGAACCGGGTATTTCTGCGTACAGAGAGAAGGGGTGGTCATTGCGTTCGATACGGCGACCGGCATCGAACTGTGGGAGCAGCGTGATCTGTCGCCCGGTGTCCGCTGCTACGGCGATGATCGCATCGTGATCGTTCACGATCCCGGGCACGGACGGTTCACCCGTTGGAATGCGCTCGACGGTCGCCCGCTCGACGCCGAGCCGCTGATCGCGCCTCCACACAACTGGCTGTCCATCCACGGTTGTTCTGCCCTGATTGAACAGCCCGTACAGCCGGGAACAGCCGGAGGAAACTACGAGCTGTCGTCGTTCGATCTTTCGACAAACGCCGAATCCTGGCGCCGCACCCTGCCGCCGAGGACGATCGCCTTCCCGGTCGATCACCGCTGGTGCGGCGTGCTGTCCACGGACGGCACGTTGCAGTTTCTCAAGCTGACCGATGGAACCACCGTCGCGCAGCATTCGCTGACGGTTCCACAGCCGCTGATCCATGTCCGCAGTATCATCGACGCGCAGCGAATCATCGTCATCGTCTCCGGAATGCGGGACGACGACGGACTGGAGGCGGCCACGCGCGGCGGCGGCGTGCACACGAACGAGAACTACCGGCGGCTGATCGTCAACGGCGAATGGTCGGCGTTCGACCGCACCACCGGAAACCATCTCTGGACGCAACCGCTCGAGAACGCCAGCCTGCTCCTGGATCAGCCGGTCGACGTTCCGCTGCTGGTGTGCAACGAGCAGCGTGTGCCGGCCAGCGGCAACGTGGGAGCGTTCGTCGGCCGGGTCCGCGTCTTCGACCGTCGCCACGGCCGGCAGTTGCTGGACGAAGCGTCGTCCGGCATCCACAACTATTTTGTCGTGGAACGGGACGTCGACGCGGGATGGGTTGAACTCCGCCTGCCGGGACGGGTCGTGCGATTCGACTACAGTGGAGCGGACGGACAGGGACCATAGCAATTTAAACTCCACCGGTTGCGACAACCTGGTAAGCGCCGGCGGGTTCCCGATACGCAACGCCAGATTTGCTCACGAGAAGGCGTTTTCTGCGAACGACCGGCGCTACGGCCTGGCCGAGTCGGGCCTCCTCAACTGTTCCGGCAGTCGCAGGACGTAGACCGTGCCATTGCCGTTGATCGTGCAGACGTGCCGGCCGTCCGGGTGGAGGTGAATCGTACGGACCGGTCCCGGCAGCGGGATGCGGTGCCCCTCACGGTTCAACTGCCAGTCGTAGACGACCATCCCGCCATCTTGCCCATCCAGAATGATGTACTTCTCATTCGGTGCGAATGCGCCCGCGGTGCTGTGAACTGGCAGGCGGTATTCGGCGGGGGGAATTGTCGTCAGGTCCCACACGATCGCGTCCTGACCGACCATCCACTGGAGCACCAACTCGCCGCTGGGGGACAGGCACTGCCAGCGGTTCTGGAATGGACGCCCCTGCAACGTCGCGACCGGCGCGTCGGGATGGTCGAAGTCATAAACACGCAACATGCCGGTGCTGCTGTCGGTCGCCAGGAACCGGCCGCGTTCCCAGCGAATTTCCGGAGGATCAATAAACAGGGGCGCGATGGTCGTTGTGTCTCGGACGGAATCCATCAGCATGGTGCCGCGCTGGTCGATGTGCCACGGCGTCCAGTTGAGATGCACGTCGCCAGTGGGGGGATTCCACAGCAGGAGTTCGCTGCGGCCAGGCACAAAGGCGACGTCGGCGACCGGCAACGGACGACTGATGGGAATGGCAGGAGTCTGGCGCATGTCATGCACGTGGCCCGCGGTGAAGCCCGCCAGCGGCGGATCGACGTTAAAGGTCCACAGCCCGTCGTGGCGACCGGAAATCGTGAGCCCGTCGACCTGCCGGGGAGGTTGGCAGGTCAGATCGTAGACGGCGCGGCCGTCCATGCCGGCGACGCCGGCGTACCGGCCGTCAGGGGAGATGGTCAGCCGGTCGATTCTCGTCGCCATCGACGCTGACCGGAGCGCCGTCGCCGGGACGTGGCTGATATCCCACAACTGGATGTACCCGTCCGATTCGGCGAGGGCCAATTGTGCACCATCGGGGGACAGTCGCACCGCCGTAATTGCCGCCGCGTGTTGCAGTGTGTCGGTCTGTTGCCATTGCCCGTCGATGTCACGGAACACCGGCGCCGTTCCTGCGACCGGTGCGACGATCAGCCGACCGTCCGCCGAGATGTCGCCGAGTACCGGGCCGGCGCCGGCTGCCCAACGCGGCGGGATGAGGTCGACAATCAATTGAGGCTCATCCCCGCTGACGTCCAGCACCTTGACGGCGCCGTCGATGTGCATCTCAACGGCACGCGGCGCCTGACGCGCGAAGTACGTCTTGTGCGGATATCGAACGGGTTCACCGACGCTGGGAGTCGGCAAGGCCGACCAATCGACATCGTAGACCTCGGTTGTGCCGGCGCCCCCGCTGAAGATGCTGATGACAATCCGTGGCGGCGAATCAACGACGGTCAATTGACGCTGCACAAGACTCCCCTCCAGCAGCGGCGCGACGTCGATCGGCCGGAGTGCATCGGTCGTCAAGTCCCACAACTGCAGGTGACTGGCGCCGTCGGCGGCCGTCACGAGCCAACGACCGTCCGGCGAGAAATCGCCGCACAACGGGTTCACATCGGGAAACGACTCAGAACGTGCGAACCGCGACGACGCCTCCGGTCCTTCTGCAGCATGCCACAAACGGTCCACCGTGAATGCATGCTTTCCGTCGCGAGAGAATGTCGGGTACTCCCCCCCCGGATCGTTGGGAGGGAAAATGGCGGCGGGTGAGAACGTCTCGGTCGACCAGCCGTGCGGAGGAAGGCGTCCCTGTTCCACGGCGAGCACGTTTCGTCCGGTCTCATCGTACGCCAGCCCCAACATCCCGACCCACTCGCGCATGGCCTGTTCCCCGAGCACCGCCACCAGTTCCGGCGGTTGAACGGCGACGCGCTCCGATTCGGGAATCCGCTGCGGATCGAAATGGTCGAGCGAATGTACTGCAACCGATGAGGTGCGAGGTGGCACCGGCGAGGCCGGCTCCGTCAACGCGGCATCCGGAACGGCCTCAACCGCAGGCTGCCCGGGGTTCTGGTAGGTGACGCCCTCCACTGCCTTGTCGGTGCTCAGTTCGACCGTGCTGCCGTCCTGGAATTTGATGATGATGATCGCCAGCAGCGCGGCAACGGCACAAACTGCCGTCAACCATGCACCGAGGCCGCGGCGCGCGCGGCCGCTGCCCGAACCGCCCGGAATCAATGCTGGGCCGGGATGCTGCGGCAGCGGATGGAAGCGCGTGGCAATTTTCCGCAGCTCTCCCGCGACGGCGTTCGCCGA
Organism: Planctomycetaceae bacterium; assembly: GCA_016795125.1. Classification (GTDB taxonomy): domain Bacteria; phylum Planctomycetota; class Planctomycetia; order Planctomycetales; family Planctomycetaceae; genus JAEUIG01. The sequence continues at coordinate 15,684 of JAEUIG010000215.1, forward strand.
TTCCGGCCGCTGCGCGAC
>JAEUIG010000256.1 GCA_016795125.1 Planctomycetaceae bacterium
AAAGTCTGACCTGACAGAGCCAGGCGCGCCCTTGCGGGCGTACGCCGTCAGCATTCCCGGTTCAAGTTCGCCAGTTGCCCGCCTCGCCGCGTCCCTGATGGCCGCGCTATGGCCCGGCGCCGGCGCACGACATTCATTTCCTCGACCGGTTCCGGCCGCGCTGCGCGGCGAACCGGCGCGCGTTCGTATCGATTCATTCCCCCGGTTCATCTGAATAAAGCGAAATCCCATGCGTTCTCAGAATTCCCGGCGTGGCTTCACGCTGATCGAGTTGCTCGTCGTCATTGCCATCATCGCCATCCTCATCGCCCTGCTCCTGCCGGCGGTCCAACAGGCCCGCGAAGCAGCGCGGCGGACGCAATGCCGGAACAATCTCCGGCAGTTCGGCCTGGCGCTTCACAACTACCATGATGTGTTCAACGCGTTCCCCTCGGGCTGGATCGGAGTAACCGGCGGCATCCCGACCGCTCACGACGGCGTGAACGGCGCCGGCTGGGGGACCATGCTCTTGCCGTACCTCGAACAATCGAACCTGTACAACCAGTTCAACTCCCATGTCGGGATTGAGGATCTCCGGAACGACGCCTTCCGATTGACCAATCTGGCGGTCTTCCGCTGCCCTTCCGATCCGCAGCCGGAACGCTTCGAAATCGAGGAGGAGGGGAACCCCGGCGCCGTCATCTGCGAACTGCCGATCGCCAACTACGTCGGCTCATTCGGGACGGTCGAGCTGGACGGCTGCGAGAATTCGCCTGGCACGGCGCCGGTGCAGGCGAACGGCCAGTGTGTCGGCGACGGCGTGTTCTATCACAACAGTCAGGTGAGGATCCGGGACGTTCTCGACGGGACGAGCAACACGTTTGTCGTGGGTGAACGCCGGACGAATCCCGCTGCCGGCTGGCATTCGACGTGGGTCGGCCGCGTGGCGGAGGGTGAAGAGGCGTTTCAGCGAGTGCTGGGATCGTTCGACCACACGCCGAATCATCCGGCCACGCATTTCGACGATTTCAGCAGCCGGCACACGGGAGGGGCGATGTTCGTCCTGGCCGACGGTCATGTGCGGTTCGTTTCGGAGAACGTCGATCACAACGTCTACCAGTCAGTCGGCACGATCAAGGGGAGCGAGATCGTCGGTGAGTTCTGAGTGAAATCTCCCCTCTCCCTTTGGGAGAGGGGCCGGGGGTGAGGGTGAACCACCACCGACATCCACTGCACCAAAACGTTTAGAGTGGCCGGTTTACTACTGGCGTTCGGAACGGACGGGTATCATGAGCAGATTCCCCCCTCCCTAACGCGAGTCCGCCGATGACCGGTTCCGCGCGTCTGCACTGCAAGTTGCTTGTCGCCACGGTGGGACTGGTGATTGCCACATCGACAGACGATAGTGGGGCGGCCGATCCGTCGCCGCTGACGTTCACTTACAAGCAGGTCGGCGATCTCGAGATCAAGGCGGACGTCTACGGCGCCGCGCCGGGCGATTCGCGCCCGGTGCTGGTGTGGATTCACGGCGGGGCGCTGATCGGCGGGAACCGGACATCAGTGGATCGGCGACTGCGGGATGCAATGCTGGACGCGGGCTGCGTCGTCGTGTCGATCGACTACCGACTCGCACCGGAAACCATGCTGCCGGAGATCATCGCGGACCTGGAGGATGCGTTCCGCTGGGTGCGTGAGCATGGTCCGGCCCTGTTCGGCGCGGATCCGCAGCGGATAGGGGTCGCGGGGGGATCGGCCGGCGGTTATCTCACGCTGACGGCAGGCTTCCGCGTCGAACCGCGGCCACCGGCGCTGGTGGCGCTGTACGGATACGGAGACCTGATCGGCGACTGGTACAGCACGCCGAGCGCGTATCCGAGACATAACAAAAACAAACCGACCGCGGAAGAAGCACAGGCGCAGGTGTCCGGCCCGCCGATTGCAGATGATCGTGACCGGAAGGGGCAGGGGTTCCTGTTCTACGAATGGTGCCGCCAGCACGGCGCATGGCCCAAGGGCGTTTCCGGCTGGGACCCGCACACCGAGGGTGAGAAGTTTTTCCCGTTCATGCCGGTGAAGAACGTCACCCCCGACTACCCGCCGACGATCCTGATCCACGGCACGGCCGACACCGACGTGCCGTACGAACAATCCGTGCTCATGGCGGCGGAGTTCGACTCGCATGGCGTCGAACACCGGCTCATCAGCCTGGAGAACGGCGAGCACGGGTTCGGCGGAGCGGACAAGCAGGCGATCGAGGACGCTTATGCGGCGGCGATTGCGTTTCTCAAAGAGAAGCTTGGTTGTGGACAGGCGCCGTAGCTTCGCGTAACACGATTGCCGGCGACGACTCCGTCCCTCGAGCCGTCGCCGACATCCCGCAGGACTCACTCTGCGGCCGCTTCGCGCAGCAGACCGATGGCGGTCTCGACAAGCATTTCGCCGCTGCCGGGCTGCGTGGCGGAGTTGGTCACCTCGTAGCTCCCCTGGGCGCAGGCGGCACGTGTCGGGAGGTAGATCGTCTCTTTCGCGTTCGCCAGTTCGATGACGAACGTGGTGCGGAAGGGAGAAGCCCGCTTGATCGCGAGGCCGAGGTCGACGAACACTTCGCCGGGCAGGCAGACGATCGCCACGTCGTCGCCGATGCAGATGGCGGTCACCTCGATCGGCAGCGAATCGCCGACGCCGGCCCACGTGTGCGTCAGGCCCCAGGTGATGAGGTTGTCGGATGCGATAACCGGCGGCTTGTGTTGCAGGCGGTCGATGATCAGCCGCTTGTACGCCGTGACGTGCTCGTAGAAGTCGAGCGTCTCGCCCTTCTGAACCGCCTTGATCGCGGCCTCGGCAGCGGCGAGCTGCTCGTTCGTCGAAACCTGCAGCGGGAGGTGCACAACCGCCGAGCGCACACGGACGTTCGTCGCTGCGAGCGGCTGCAGCGCGTCGAGATGATTCGTGATCGTGGCTCCGAGCGAGTTGCCGATGAAGTCGGTCTTGTTCCGTTCACTCGCGTTGGGATCGACATGGTTGATGTCGCCGCAGGTTCCCAGGCCGAACACGGAAACGACATCGGGTCCCATCGCGGCGCGGACCGACTCGGCAATGTAGAAGGGGTAATCGGCGCTCCACTTCATGCCGCCGACGGTATCGAGGTGCAATGCAAAGCTGCTCAACAGGCCCTGCGGGTTGCCGTCGGTCCCCTTGACCAGCAGCAGCGGGATTTCCGGGTCGATCGGTCCGGCTGCGCGGACGACATCCGGGCTGGCGTAAGTCATCCAGGTCCGGGCGCTGCCGTCTTTCATGACGAAGCGGCGATTGAACGAGACCGGTGTTTCCTGCTGCGCCGATCCGCTGAACAGCAGAGACGGCGTCGCGTTGGCCTGCGCGGCGGCGACGGCGTCGGCCGTGTGATGGATCAGTTGATCGATGTAGGCGGCGCGCGACGGATCGCCCGGGTTTCCGCCGAGGACGCGATACAGTTCCTTGCCGTAATCCGGCGCGGTGTGCGAGTGCGTTCCGCTCACGACGACGTTCGCGACGGGGATGCCCGTGCGTTCGGACGCTTCGGCACGAATGTGCGTCGACAGGTCGATCGAGATGCCGATCAGGTCGCAGACGACAAGGGCGGCCTGTTCGGTCTCGCCGCGGAACACGATGGCCTTGGCCTTCAGCGGATCGATCGCTCCTTCGGCCAGACGTTCGTGGTAGTAGCCGGCCATCGGGAAGCCGTTGGGCGGCGTGATGTCGGTCTCCGCGAAGCCGACCTGGACCGGGTCAGCGGCTGGTACTGGAACCGCTAAACAGACGAGGGCAAGTACCGCGAAAGCGTGACGTATCACAGGAGGCTCCCAAAGGAAAGAACAGGAGGGAACAGAGGCAACGGAGAGTGAACGGAGTGAACTTGGTCACCTAGTGAAGCAGGGAGTTGAGAGCTTGCAGGAAGGACATGAACAGCAGGGAACAAAGGCAACAAAGGGCTCTCGCCGCTATCGCAGGTCTCCAGCGCCACGCTTCATCCCTTTCTTCGCGTCCTTCGTTTCCTTCTGTTCAACTTCCTTTCTGATGCGACTCACTCGGTGTTGCGCCGCCCACGCTTGGGACGTGTCCGACCGAGCATGGGCTGGAGTTCTTCGACGAAATCGTTGACGTCCTTGAAATTCCGGTAGACCGACGCGAAGCGTACATACGCGACCTGATCGAGCTGGCGGAGGGCCGAGATCACCTTTTCGCCGACGTACCGCGACGGCACTTCGCGATCAAAATTCGCCTGCACGTCGATCTCGATGTCGGCAATCAGCCGCTCGATCTGGTCCGGGCTGATGGGCCGCTTGTAGCAGGCCTTCTCGATGCCGGAGCGGATCTTCTCTCGGTCGAACGGAATCCGTGTGCCGTCCTTCTTGATGACTTTGAGCGGGGTCTCTTCAATCTTCTCGCGCGTGGTGAAGCGTCGATCACAGGCGAGGCACTGCCGGCGGCGGCGAATCTCGAACTCTTCGCTGCCGCGTGAGTCGATGACCTTGGTCTCGCCTTTGCGACAGAAGGGGCATTTCATGAGGGCTCAGGGGCGAGGGGTCGGAGGTCAGGGGGCGGAGGTCAGGCCAGCCCGAAATCCAAAATCCGAAATCCAAAATCATTCTCCGAGGTTCACGCATTTCAGCGTTCCGGTATCCCGGACGTAGAGTTTGCCGTTGGAGAGTGCGGGGAGTGCGCGGACGGTGTCGTTGAAGAGCCGGGTTCGCTTCAGGGGCTGAAACGTGTCGCCGCCGAGGGCTGCCAGGACGAGTTCGCCGTCGGTCGTCATGATGAGGAGCTTGCCGTCGGCCTTGATCAGGGTCGCATAGCCGAAGTCTTCCTCCGACCAGATGACCTTCTGCGTCACAGGGTCGAAGCACTTCAGCGTCGCGGGAGGAATGTCCTGGCGGCCGTCGACGCCGTACAGCAGGCCGTCGTGCTCAATGCAGGTGGTGTACTGGCTGGACATCAGATCGTTGCCGTCCCAGAGTTCCTCCGGCTGTGCTCCTGCGAGATTCACGAGACGGGCGCCGATGCCGTAGCTGGCTGACAGGAACAGCTGGTCCCTGATGACGATCGGATTGGCGGCCGTGACCGTCGGTCCGCGCAACCCGTAAGGAAACTCCGCCAGCACGTCACCGTTGTGCGGATCGAGCACCACGCACTTCAGCCGCGTCAGTGCGATGACCCGTTGTTTGCCGCCGATCGTGGCCATGACGGGCGAGGAATAACTGCTGCCGTCGGCGACGGCTTTCCACAACACGTGTCCCGTCGCCAGTTCGAAGGCGACGACACCCGCCTTCTGAGTGCGCCCGCCGACGGTCGCGATCACCTTGCCGCCGTCGATGAGGGGACTGCTGCCCGCCCCGAAAAGGTTCTCCAGCG
>JAEUIG010000291.1 GCA_016795125.1 Planctomycetaceae bacterium
CGGAGAGCCTGGCGGAGTGGACCGCGTTGGAGAATGCCCAATACCACGCGCTGTATGCGGCGCTGGATGCGAACTTCACGGAGGGGTGGCGGGGCAAGCTGAGGACATGCGGTTACGGCGGCTTTGATGAGAACCGACAGAACGACGCCGCATCGCCGCCGATGTACCTCGGCGCCTATCGCAATCCCGACCTGACGACACCGGGCGCCTATGCCGTCACACGATTCGATCCGGGATCCGAAGAACTGGAAGCAGAGTCAACGCATCCGAACTCCTGGCGAGAGTACAGCATCTCGTTTTTGCCATCGGCGACTTACAACGGCGCTCAGAATGGCTCGCATGCCGTCGTCGATCCGGAGTCGTTCGCCGGACTGATGTCGCACGTTGCCTGGCGGCTGCAGTCACCCGGAAAGGAAGTGCGGCTGACGTACTGGGACAATGCGTTCACCCTGCCGCAGCATCTGATCTTTGCGCAAAAGACCAATGGCCGGGAGTTGAAGCCGGTCTGCGTGGACGCTCTGACGTCAATCGGTCGCACAGACCTGCTGACGCTGACCGTCGAAGATTACGAGCTGGAGACGCTGCGCGCGCTCGACAGGATTCACGACAATCCCGTCATCAATCGCTATTGGCGGGAGGGGACGACCGCGACGCTGGGGTCGTCGCTGAACAGCGACACATCGGTCCAGGTTTACGCGACGCAGACGACCATTCCGGGGGTCGAGCAGACGCTCGTCTGCGTGTATTCGCCGTGCGATCTGAACGGCGAGATTCCGCTGGGAGCGTACAAAGTTCCGGCAAAGCGGCTGGGATACTGGCTTACGCCGGAGCTTCAGGAAGTCCGGTGATCCAGCAGTGAGATTTGCTGCAACAATTTGCTGTAACGACGGTTATGGCGAACGATGCCTTTCAATGGGGAGCGTAAAGGCAGGTTGAATGTGACGGTTTTCCGGAATTTAACGGATCAACGAAATGAAATGATTGACAGTGGTCTCATCGGCACGTTACGAATGGGAAAGTACGCAGCTTAGGGCCACGTGCGAAGAAGTTCATTTCCGGCAGGATTGAGTGATCCTGCTGGTCCGGGCCAAACGGACTTAAGGGCCATCGCATGTTTTTTCGTGTCGCATGTATTCGAGCTGCGCAAGTTCTGTTGCCCGCGCTCCTGCTTGCCGGGCAGTGCCAGGCGGGTCCCGTTCCCGCGATCGACGGCGATCTGCGGGATTGGGGAGTCGTGAACGCCAGCAATGCCAGCCACTCACGGTCGGGGTGGAGCATCTCCACGATGACCGATCGCCTGTTCTATACGACCTCACCGGGCACCTATACCGGTTCTGGCGGGTTCACGTTTGAGTACGTGCGTGAGGACACCGACGACAGCTGGGACGAAAGCAAGCTTATCGGGCCTAATCTGGGCGGCCAGAACTACGATACCGAGTTTCTGGCAGCCGGAATTGCGAACAATACGTTGTACATCGCGATTTCGACGGGGCAGCGGCGAGACAACGGTCTGGCCAGTTTCTCGCCCGGCGATATTTACATCGAGACGACCGATTTCAGCATCTACGGCGTCGAAGTCGGCGGCGGAGCGGGCAATACTTCTTCGACCAACGTGTGGGTGAAGGGAAGCGCCGATCCAATGGCGCCGGCCGACAGCCCCGGGTCAACTTACACACTCAACAGCAACGGCCATACGTCGGCCCACACCTCGTCCACATCAGTCGGCTCGTCGCACGTTGCGGGGAGCGTGTGGCTGACGCAGAAGAGTGACTGGATTCTCGATCCGATTGCGACAGGCACTCCGGATGCCAACTGGCCGCTGCCGGGACACACAATCGGGAAAGATCCCGTGCAGCTGCAGCTCAACGGCGGAACCTACGTGGGGCAGTCCGAGTTCGTGTATCGGATGACGTCGGACCTTGGTCAAAAGGCCATCATCGAAGTCGCCATCCCGATGAGCTTTTTCCCGAGCGGCGTGACGCTGCGCGGCGTGACGTGGGGACCGTCCTGCGGCAACGACATGCTGCACGTTCCGGAGCCCGCCACCTTTGGCTTGCTGCTGACGGGGGCGATGGGATTCGCCGGCTTGCGGAAATCCCGCCGCAAGGCCGCGTGACCCGGCTCTCAACCTGATGTACGCCAAACACCCCGGGCGGTTCGCCCGGGGTGTTTGGCATTGTGCTCGCGCGTTGTGTTTTCTTTTCCGACGCTGCCGTCGGTTGCTTCCCCACCGGGAGTTGACTCGCGACGAAATGGCCCGATCACTGAGACCGACCAGCGTCGTCGGTCCGTCGCACCAGTTCGGCAATCTGGCAGCGGGCTGTGTTCGGCCAAAGCCTTGCCGCCGCGAGGATCAGAATCCTGCGGCTTTCATCTGAGTGTAGTTGCTGCCCCACATGCTGCCGCTGGCGCCGCCGAATGCCTTGATGGTCCCGATCATGGCGAGCAGAATCAGGGCCAACATCACCGCGTACTCGACAGCTGTGGCGGCTTGGTCCTCTCTCAGGAATCTGGCGATGCGGCACATGGTGGGACCTTGACTCTGACATTCTTTGTGA
>JAEUIG010000318.1 GCA_016795125.1 Planctomycetaceae bacterium
CGCGCCGCGATTGGCCAGCACGGCTTCGAGCCCCCAGCCGAACTCCGGCGTGCAGACTTCCCTGGCATACGTCGGGCTGACCGTCGTGACGACATCCGAAAAGACGATGCCCCCCTTGAGCAGGTTGAGGTGTCCCCAGAACTCCAGCTGATGGTAGTTGAAGTATTTCCAGTCCAGTCCCGTCAGCCGCATGTCCCACAGCCAGTACCGCCCCTGGAACGCAATGTTGTGAATCGTGAGGATCGAGCCGGTGCGGGCGAACTCCGGACGGTGGCGATACTCGATATCGAGGTAGGCCGGAACCAGCGCCGTCTGCCAGTCGTTGGCGTGAATGATGTCCGGCCGCACCTCCAGGGTGCGGGCTGCTTCCAGCACGGCACGGCTGAAAAACACGAACCGTTCGCAGTTGTCTGAGTAGTCTTCGCCAGCGGCCGTATAGAGCGCGGGGCGGTCGAAGTACTGCGGCTGGTCGACGAGCAGCACCTCGACGCTGCTTCCCGGCAGTTGTGTGCGGCAGATCCCGGCCGAGACGAGCCGGTCGGCCACCGGGACGGAGATCCTCGTCGATGTCTGTTCGACGAGCAGAGACGGCGAGACGTGCTGCCGGTGATACGGAATCACCAGGGTGACATCGTGCCCCAGGTCGGCGAGCGCTTTTGCCAGCCCGGTCGCCACGTCGGCCAGACCGCCAGTCTTGGCAAACGGGATCGCTTCCGAACTCGCCAGCAGGATTTTCATGACGTTCGTGCAGTCAGCCATCAGCGGTCAGCCGTCGGACGCCGCGACTCCCACCTGTCGCCAATGCAAATAACGGGCCGCTCACCGTATCGCACCGGCGGCGAGAAGCCAAACGGCAAGCGAGCTGCAGTCGGGCAATCCTCCGGCCCGGTCCGGCCGCACCGGCTGCGCAAGCTCTGCGGGGCCGGTGCACGAAGAATAGAACGCGGATGACCACAGCTGAAGCGGATCATCGCAGATCGCGTTCCGCTCGCTCCGACAACGACGGAGGACCCGCAATGGGTTATCAGGAAGCCAGGAAGCCAGGAGAGCAGGAGGGTCGTTCAATCGAACCTTTTCTGCTCTCCTGGCTTCCTTATGGTTCGTGAATGCAGAACAACGTTCTCAGGTGATTGGCCTGATCTGCGTCGATCCGTTTGATCTGCGTTCATCCGCGTTCCATTCTTACGCGGTGAAAGCAGAACGACCGGCGTCCCAGGTCGGGAGCCGGTCGTCATGACGAGTCGTCGTTGTGGGCGGGTCAGGCCTTGGTGTCTTCAGCGGTGGCGTCCGGTTGAGCGGCGGCTGCGCCGGCGTCATCCGCTGGCGGCCGTTCACGGTCGGCCGGGGGCGGGTTGTGACGCGGGCCGCCGTCCGGGCCCCCTTCCGGCGGATGCGGGCGGTCGCCGTCACGCTCGCCGTGCGGCGGTCCATGGCGCCGGCCTCCACGTTCGTCCTGGCCACGTCGTCCATGACGACGCTCGCCGTCTCCGTCGCGCGGTGGACCATCGCCACGCCGTCCAAACCCGCGACGATCATCGAGAGGCGGGCCTTCGCCGCGTCGTTCCGGCGGCGGGCCTTCGCCGCGCGGCGGACCGCGCTCACCGTCGCCGGGACCGCGTCCGGCAAACTGCGGTCGCAGTTCGTCGTGGCTCAGCTTGCCGTCGGCGTTGGTGTCGAGCGTCTTGAGAGCGTCGGCGGCTTTCGCGATTTCGTCGGCCGAGATCTCGTGATTGTGATCGGCGTCGAGTGCACGCAGCAGTGGGGGGGCGAAGTCCTGTCCGCGACCGGCGAACGCCGGCCGATCGCCGCGCGGACCTCCCGGAGGTCCGTCCGGACCGCGGCGGTGTTCGCGCCGCTCGCCGTCATGCTCCGGACGGGGGCCTGGGCGACGTTCGCCTTCCTCGCGCGGACCATCCGGAGGAGCAGGGCGGTCTACCGGTGCAGCGGCCGGGCCTGCATCGGTCGGAGCAGCGGGGTTTTCACCTGCGGGGGGATCGGCCAGGACGGCCGGAGCGGACCAGGCGGCGCTGCTGAGCAGTGCGGCCATGAGCAATCTGCGCATGAATTCTCCTTGGTTCGTTGAGACACGCACGACGCGGAGAAGTCCGCACGCGCGGCTGGGAGCTCGATGATGTGTCCGGACTGCGGTTCGCCCGGTCGATTGCCGTGCGAAGCGCCGGGGCAATTAAACCCGCCCGGCCCGCTTCGGTTTCGGAGAATTCTGTGCTTTTCTGTGAATTCCCGAGTGCACGGCCTGCAACACGATTCGAGGAACAGTTTTGAACCACAAAGGCACAAAGATCACAAAGGAAGGCCTTTCTTTGTGTCCTTTGTGTCTTTGTGGTTCAATCTGAACTTTGAGTCCTTGCGAGTTGATGTCGAAAGTGAGCATGACGTGCACCCGGTGAAATCAAACTGGCGCGCATTCGGTCACACGATTGCGGCTTCCCTCGGTGCAGCGGCCTGCCTGTTCGCCGTGGACACCAGCGCGGCCGACCCCGAACGCTCGCTCCGCGTGATGACATTCAACATCCGCTACGGCACGGCCGACGACGGCGAGAATGCCTGGGACCGGCGGCGCGAGTTTCTGGTCGAGACGATCCACGCCTTCGATCCCGACCTGCTCGGCACGCAGGAGACGCTGGCCTTCCAGCGCGACTATCTCGCTGAACAGTTGCCGGAGTACACGGCCTTCGGCGCCGGCCGGGACGACGGGAAAGAGCAGGGGGAGATGGCCGCGCTGTTCTTTCGCTCCGAGCGATTCGAACAGCTGGACGGCGGTCACTTCTGGCTCAGCGAAACGCCGGACGTGCCGGGCAGCAAGAGCTGGGACTCCGCGCTCACACGGATCGTGACCTGGGTCAGACTGCGCGACCGGCAGTCTCCTGACGCCGCTCCGCTGGTCTACTTCAACACGCACTTTGATCATCGCGGAGTCGAAGCCCGACGGCACTCGGCCGAACTTCTGCGCGGGCACATCGATGCATTGTCATCGGAGAGTTCGGTGATCCTCACCGGCGACTTCAACGCCGGCGAACGCAGCCCGCCGCATGCGGCGCTGTTCGGGCCGATCGACTCCACGCCGCCGCGGCTGATCGACGCCTATCGCCAGGCACACCCGGCCCCGCTCGCGAATGAAGGGACCTTCAGTCACTTTCAGAGCACCGCGACCTCCGGTCCGCGCATCGATTGGATCGGCTGCACGCGCGACTGGCGGGTGACCAGCTCCGAGATCGACCGCACCGCGCGCGACGGCCGCACGCCGTCCGATCACTTCCCGGTCACCGCGGTTCTCCAGAGCGACAGGTGACCGCTGAGCGACGCATCTCAAATGCGTCACTGCCGCTCGCGATTAGTGGTGGCCGGTCTCCCGACCGCGCCACACGTCGGACCGCAGGTCTCCCAACGGTGAGGAGACCTGCGGTCCGACGCTCGGCGGGGTCAGGAGACCCGCGCCGAACAGTGTCACTGCCGCTCGCTGCTGCCGACGATCCACGCGCTTGGTATACTGCCGCTCGTCGGCCGCAGACCTCATTTCCACACGGCTGACGGTCTCCGCATTTCCGACGTCACATCCAGCAACAGGCCGTTCGTCATGACGCAGCAGTATGGCGTTCCATCGTCCCGGCGCGATTTTCTGAAAGCCTCCTGCTCCGCCCTGGGTGCGGCGGCGTTCACCGGCCAGTTGCAGGAAGGGTCTGTCATGGCAAATGCGGCACTCGTTCCGGACGGCGACATCGACGCGCACTCGCACATCTGGACGCGCGATATCGAGCACTATCCGCTGGCGAAAGGCCAGACGCTCGACGATCTCGCGCCCAGCAGCTTCACGGCGGAAGAACTCCTGGAACTGGCCCGTCCGCTGGGAGTTGGCCGCGTCGTGCTGATCCAGCACAAGCCGTATCACGGGCTGGACAACAGCTACATCACCGACTCGATCGCGAAGTACCCCGGAGTGTTCTCGGCCGTCGCGTGCATCGATGCCGAAGGCCCGCATCCCGACGCGGAGATGGTCAAGCTCAAGGCGCAAGGCGTCCGCGGGTTCCGTATTCTGGCCAGCGAAGGGGGCGCGTCACGCTGGGCCCACAGCGACGGCATGCGAACGATGTGGGACGCCGCCGCCCGGGAGAACCTGGCGATGTGTCCGCTGATCGACGCCAGCGCGCTGCCACTGGTCGACGAGATGTGCCGCGCCTTTCCGAAGACTCCGGTGGTGATTGACCACTTCGCGCGGATCGGGGTCGATGGAGTGATCCGCGATTCCGACCTCCAGGCGCTGGCGGACCTCGCCCAGTACCCGACGGTGCACGTCAAGATTTCCGCGTACTACGCCCTTGGCCGCAAGCAGTCGCCCTACACCGACCTGATCCCGATGATCGAGCGGATGCTCAGCGCCTACGGCGCAGAGCGGCTGATGTGGGCCAGCGATTCCCCCTACCAGATCGTGCCGCCGCACAATTACGCCGACTCGCTGGCGCTCATCCGCGACCATATGCCGGGCCTGACGGCGACGCAGAAGGACTGGCTGCTGAAGAAAACGGCGGAGAAGGTGTATTTTTCTGTGTAGG
>JAEUIG010000333.1 GCA_016795125.1 Planctomycetaceae bacterium
TGGACGAGGCCGTTGCCAGACCTAGACAGGATTTGCGCGGGGCTTCGCTACGAAGCACCGGTGGCCGGGTTTAAGCAGTTGCCGGACGGGGAAGGACAAACCAAGTACGAAGACGGTGACATTCCTACTGAAGCTGAGCCAATGGATGACGTCCAGCAATGATCCGCCGCACCACCACCAAACGCACCGCCCTTGTGCTGGCCGCTACCGTGGCCCTGCCCCTACTGCTGCTGTGCAGCTACGTGGCGTCATGGGCGCTGGTGCCGCACGCGGGTGGCCCCGGTTCTCCGAACCGGGGTCGCGCAGCGACACGAGGCTGGAGACGACACGCACTGCAACACAGCCTTTTTACGGCTGCGCCGCACCGGTTCAAAGAAACGGTGCCACCCACGGTCCATCTTCTTTCGTGTGCCGTTGCAGGTGATTGCGCGGCGGAAACCGAAACGGGCCGGCTCCGCAAGTTACGGAACCGGCCCGATGGTGGGTTCGGTGTCTAACAGCATGCCTTAGTACAGCACGCCGCCACCGCTGTAGGAATCATACGGATTCGCCTGTCCGGTGATGGGCGAATAGTACGAGGGATGTCCTGTCACTGCCGGATTGCCGTGCCACTGAACTCCACCGGCCGTCGGCTGATACCGGTCGCGGCGGGCGGAAGGAATGTTCGGGAATGCCGGGTAGGTCGAACCGGGCGTCGAGTACGCCGGCTGTGTCCGGTACACCGGAGCGTTCTGCGAGCCGAACGGCCAGTTCATCTGCGGCAGTCGCGGCCAGTATTGGCTGGTGCTGCTGCCCGGGGCCGTTCCCGGTGCGTAACAACCGTTCGGGCCGCAAATCATCCCGCCTTGTGCCCGAGCTCCGGTCGGACAGTTGCCGGTGGCACAGTTGCCGCCGACGCACGATCCGCCCTGGGAACCGTAGTACCCGTTCGGGTTGGTGTATCCCGGATTGACCGACTGGCCGTTGTAGTTCCAGTAGGGCGTCAGCGGCTGCTGGGCCGACGCGACTCCGCAGGCAAACAAACTCACGATGGCAAACGTCGTGTGTCGCAACATGGCGACTTCTCCCCTCAATGGTGCTCTCGATTTGGATGCGTTCGGATGAGTGTCGTCGTCTGCACCGCGGCGTGCGGCACTTCATTCATCCGTTCGCGTGACTTGCGGCAGAACGTAAATGCGAAGGGCGTGCCGAATTACGAGAACACGACTGCAGGCCGGAAATGAGCGGCACAAACTGCCGGTCCGTCAAACTCCGGGTGCGAAGCCGTCGCACCTTTGATGAATCGCGCCATCAGAGTGAGACGGATTTCGCCGGCGCACTGCAGTGCCGTCGATGGCGCGAGCAAGGTCTACAACGACGCATTGCAGTAAGTGCAGAAGTCGGAGGTCAGAGGTCGGAAGTCAGGAATCAACGGAGAGGAATCAGTCGCTCCGACCCCTGACTTCGGACCTCTGAACTCCGACCCTGCGTTGATCCTCCCCCGCCCACGCGGTACGTTGACCGGCAACACCTTCACTACGGGAGATGCTTGCCATGCTCACTCGCTGCAGCCGGATGGTTGGTCTGTGGATGGTTCTTTGCGCCTCGGTGCTCCGCGCCGCGGACGACGCCGAAGCTCCGATTGCCCCCACCGAGGAAATCCGGCTGTTCGACGGAACTCTGGACGCCTTCTACACGTGGATGAAGGACACGCAGTACGAAGATCCGCGCGACGTGTTCCGGATCACCGACGGCATGATTCATGTCACCGGCGACGGCCTGGGGGGACTGGTCACGAAGAAGAGTTACCGCGACTACCACTGCGTGCTGGAATTCAAGTGGGGAGAGCGGACCTGGAACAACCGCGTGACCGCCACCCGCGATTCCGGACTGCTTGTTCACAGCATCGGGCCGGACGGCGCCTATGGGGGCATCTGGAAACACTCGATCGAGGTGCAAATCATCGAAGGGGGCTGCGGCGACTTCATCCTGGTCAACAGCCAGTCGCAGGACCCGGTCATGCCGATGACGATGACGGCCGAAGCCGCCAGGGACCGTGACGGCGAGATCGTCTGGCACAAGGGAGGCACGCGGGAAACGCTGCACGCCGGCCGCATCAACTGGTACGGCCGCGATCCCGACTGGGAAGACACGATCAACTTCCGCGGCGACGAAGACATCGAAAGCCCGTTCGGCGAGTGGACCCGGTTCGACGTGTTCTGTGACGGCGCGACCATCACCACGTACGTCAATGGCGTCCTCGTGAACCAGGGCTTCGACGCCGACCCGTCCGCAGGGCAGCTGCAGCTGCAGACCGAGCAGGCCGAACTTTTCGTCCGCCGCTGGGAACTCTGGCCTCTCAAGGGAGGACCGGAGCCGGCCGCTGCCGTACAATAGGCAGTGAAGTTCAGACCCTGACTGCTTCCGCAATGACATGAGCACGACACTTCGCTTTGACGACGTCGCCGACGAGGAGTCGATCCGGTCGCACCGGGGTGGGCCAACGTGGGAAATCGCGCGCCATTTTCCGAATCAGGGAGACTGGACGGAGCAGGAATTCCTGAAGCTCACTGATGAGCGGCACATCGAGTTTAATGACGGTTGCCTGGAGTTCCTGCCCTTGCCGACAAAGTCGCACCAGGACTTGCTGCTCTATGTCTGCGTCGCACTCCTGGGATTCGTTCGCGACAACAACCTGGGACGCGTCTACACCTCCGGCTATCGAATCAAGCTCAGGGAGGGGAACATCCGCGAACCGGATGTCCTGTTCGTCGCCCACAATCGAACACTGACTGAGCAGTTCTCACAAGGCGCAGATCTCGTCATCGAGATCGTGTCTCCCGGCCGCGAGAATCGGGAGCGCGACCTCATCACCAAGCGGGAGGACTACGCCTCCGCCGGCGTTCCCGAATACTGGATCGTCGACCCTGAGTCGACGACCATTTCCGTTCTCACGCTCAAGGGCGCTGCCTATAGAGTTCACGGCGAGTTCAAGGCCGGTGACATGGCGAACTCACTTCTGTTGCCGGGGTTCACCATCAACGTGACCGATTGCTTCGCCGCTGCACAGTAAACAACGAAGCGGCACAGTCGCTTGCAATTCCTCACACGTGATCCGATGCCTCGCGCACTTCTGATGCTGACGATTCTTGTGCTGGCGTGTGGCGCCAGCCATGCGGGCGACGGATTTTCGACCAACCCTGACGGGACTCTCACCCGCATTCCCTGGAACGATTCCCACGTCGTCGGCTCTCCCGAACCACCGCCTCCGTACTCGCCGGTCCGCGAATATCCGCAACTGGACGTCAAGCGGCCGGTCTATTTGAAGGCCGAACCCGGCACCAACCGCATGATCCTCCTCACGCTGGCTGAGGCGGAACGCGGTCCGGCGACGCTGCGGGCGTTCGACGATTCGTCCGAAGCTTCGACCACCGAGGTGCTGCTCGATTCCGACCGGCAGCTCCTCGGCTTCACCTTCCATCCGAACTACGAGGAGAACGGTTACCTCTTCGCGCACTCCAACGGCCCCGACGGCGCCAAGATCAAGCAGAACCGGATCGTCCGTTTCACCGTCGACCGCCAGCCGCCGCATGCGATCGTGCCGGGCAGCGAGCTGGTGATCCTGGAATGGGACTCCAACGGGCACAACGGCGGCGATCTCGGGTTCGGTCCCGACGGCTGCCTCTACTGCCCGACCGGAGATGGAACCAGCGACAGCGACACCGACGTCACCGGACAGGGACTCAACGATCTGCTGGCCGTCATGCTGCGGCTCGATGTCGACCATCCTGCTGAGGGAAAGCAGTATTCAATTCCGCCCGACAATCCGTACATCAACGTGCCGGGCGCGCGGCCTGAGATCTGGGCGGTCGGATTTCGCAATCCGTGGCGGATGGACTACGACCACAAGCTCGATCAGCTGTGGGTCACTCAGAACGGTCAGGACCTGTGGGAGCAGGTGTACCTCGTCCGGCGCGGCGAGAATTACGGCTGGAGCGTGAACGAGGGGAGCCACCCGTTCTACCTGGAGCGAAAAACCGACCCGGTGGCGATCACCAATCCGACCGCCGAACACCACCATTCCGAAGCGCGCAGCCTGACCGGCGGGATTGTCTACTGGGGAGAAAAGTGTCCCGACCTGCAGGGCGCCTACATCTACGGCGACTATTCGACCGGCAAGATCTGGGCCATCAAGCACGATGGCACGCGCGTCACCGAACACCGGGAGATTGCCGACACGGCACTCCAGCTCGTCGGCTTCGCTCTGAACCGCGCCGGCGATCTGCTGGTGATCGACCTCAACAGCGGGATCTACAAGCTGGAGCCGACGCCCCCGAACCCGGATGCCGCGCCGTTCCCGCAGCTGCTCAGTGAGACGGGACTGTTCGCCGCGGTCGCCGGCCATGAGGTCCATCCGGCGCTCATTCCGTATTCCGTCAACGTGGAACTGTGGTCGGACGGAGCACACAAGGCCCGCTGGATCGCAGTTCCCGGCGACGGTCAGCTCAAGTTTGGGGCCGAGCGCGGCTGGGAGCTGCCCGAGGGTTCGGTCCTGGTGAAGTCCTTCGCGTTGGAGCAGGAAGCCGGTCGGCCGGAGTCGCGACGCTGGGTTGAAACGCGGCTGATGACGCGCCAACAGGGAGAATGGATCGGCTACTCCTACCTGTGGAACGACGAGCAGACCGACGCGCGACTTGTCGAAAGCGCCGGTCGCGACGTGGCCTACTCAATCGCCGATCCGTCCGCAGACAACGGCGTCCGCCTGCAGACCTGGCACTATCCCAGCCGCGCCGAGTGCATGGTGTGCCATTCGCGTGCGGCCAAGTATGTCCTCGGCATCACGACGCATCAGCTCAATCGCGAG
>JAEUIG010000399.1 GCA_016795125.1 Planctomycetaceae bacterium
GACGGGACGGCGAAGCTCCTTCCGGGGCCACCGTCGGGAGGGCGAGGCGGCTTTGCACAATAACGCAGGGGACAGGCAAAGCCCACTCAACTGGTGTGCCCGTCAATCATTGTCAGCCGGCAGAATCGCGAGCGAAGCAGCGCTCCATAGCGCCAGATTCACCACGGAGGACACGGAGAAGAACCAGGAGTTGAGCGATTTTTCTCCGTGTCCTCCGTGTCCTCCGTGGTGAACTTCCTTCCTTTGCGGAGGCTGGCGCGGCTGACAATGCTCAATGGACGGAGCACGACAATTATTGTGCAAAGCCGGGCGAGGCTCCCGCCGAGCCGCTGCTGAAATCGATACCCACTTGCAATTCCGGCTCGGCGGGAGCCTCGCCCTCCCATTCACGCCAGCCGTTCGGCGAAATGCTGCCGGAACTTCTCCACCTTTGGCGCGATGACGAACGAGCAGTAGGGCTGCCGGGGATTGTCCGCGAAGTAGTTCTGGTGGTACGACTCCGCCGGATAGAACGTCGTGAACGGTTCGATCCGGGTCACGATCGGCGATCGAAAGTCCCCCGACGCCTGCAGCGTCTGCTTCACCTGCTGCGCCGTGCGCTGCTGCGCGTCACTGTGATAGTAGATCACCGAACGGTATTGCGGCCCGACGTCGTTTCCCTGCCGGTCAACCGTGGTCGGGTCGTGCGTGTGGAAGAAAACTTCCAGCAGGTCGGCGTAGGCGATCACGCGCGGGTCGAATGCGACCTGGATCACCTCGGCGTGGCCGGTTCCCTTGGAGCAAATCTGCTCATACGTCGGATTCGGCACACTTCCGCCGCTGTAGCCCGAGGTGACCGACTTGACGCCGCGCAACTGCTGGAAGACGGCCTCGGTGCACCAGAAGCATCCGCCGCCGAACGTCGCTGTCTCATACTGATCCAATTCCGGCATGATGGCATCCTTTCAGAGATGCCGGAATTGTCGGGACGCGCCGCCGTTTCGGCAAGCGGTCCTCACGGTTTACAGCATGACTTCCGTCGTCTCCAGCAGAGACGACGAAAACACCATCGAGGGATTCTCCCACTTCCGGGGATCCTCGTCATCGTCGTCGAAGATCGACGGACTGACGGCCGAGAGGTCGGCCGGTCCGGAGTCGACGCTGTCGGCAATGGCGGCCAGATCAGGCGAATTCAGGAACGCCGCGATCACGTCGCGGTCCCATTGCGAGCCCGCTCCGTCGCCGAGGATTTCGCGGGCGCGATTCTCGGACATCGCCGCGCGGTAGGTGCGGCTGCTGGTCATGGCGTCGTAAGCGTCGGCGGCCGCCAGGATGCGGGCCATCATCGGAATCTCCTCACCCGAGAGCCCGTGCGGATACCCCTGACCGTCCATGCGCTCGTGATGATGCAGCACGCCCGGCAGCGAGAACGCCAGTTCCGGAATCGGCTGCAGGATGCGGTGACCGATCTCCGGGTGCAGCTTGATCAGCGCGAACTCCTCCGGAGACAACCGCCCCGGCTTGAGCAGCACGTGATCCGGCACGCCGATCTTGCCCAGGTCGTGCAGCAGACCCGTGAGGAACAACTGCTGGCACTCATGGCGGTCGAGCGCCAGTTGCCGGCCGATTTCCATCGCGTAACGTCCCACGCGCTGGCTATGGCCGCGCGTGTAGGCGTCACGAGCGTCGATCGCGCTGCTCATCGTCCGCATCAGCCGGAAAATCAGGTCTTCCCGCTGTTGCAGCGCGTCGGCCGTACGAACGTGCGAAGACAGCATGGTCGCCGTGGCGTCGAGCAGTCCGGCCTCAATCGAGCCGAACTCGCAGTCGGCGCCGGCTTCTTTTTCGAGGGACCGCTCCAGCGGCACAATCGACGCACAGCGGTTGGCGGCGAACAGCCAGCCGCCCACGCCGTTGCGCTGGGCGATTGAGACCAGGATCACCGACCGCAGCCCCAACGACCGGAACAGCTCCGGCGAGTCCGATTCCTGGGCAACGACGGCTCGTTCCACCGCGCGCAGGCCGTACGCGGCCAGGAAGCGGCGACACTGACCGACGGACAGCTGCTTGGCACCCGTCCAGCGGACGTCGCTCGCAGCGGTCGCCGGGCGGTCGGCGATGTCCGGCGGCAGGTACGCCAGGCTTTCCGCGCCAATCAGGGTGCATAGCCGCGGCAGAATCGTCGCCGCCATGTCCGGCAGATGCTGGCGCGCCGTACAGCTTTCAATCTGCCGGGAGAGCGAGCGCAGCCACGACTGCTCCTCCATCGAGAACGTCAGTTGTTCCAGGCAGTCGTTCAGGTTGTCTTCGCTGCGCTGGAGCGTGAGCTGCTGTTCGAGCAGGCGTTCCGCTCCTGCGGCGAGCTGATCGACCAGGCGTGCGTCGGTGGAGTGGAAGATTCCGATTGCCAGCAAATGCAGTTCGTTGGGGAACGGCACGGCCACCAGCAGCCGGCCGTCTCCGGTGGGAATCACCGCCCGGCGGCAACGGTGTCCGAGTGCGGACAGTGCCGGCGCCAATTCCCGAATCCCGTCCAGGAACGGCACGCTGAGCGAATTCTGATGGCGCGTTCCCAGGTAGAACGGCACTCCGAACGTTTCGCTGAGCAAGGGCAGCGCAGCGGGTCCGGCCTGGACGATTGGCATCACGGCAAAACGTCGCAGTTGGGGAAAGGGGGTGTCGCCATCGGCCCGCGTGGTAAAGCGCCGGGGGGACTCACGTTCGACGGTCGCCCGAGCGCAACACTGCCGGGCTTTGGCAACACTAGGTCACAGCGGGCCGCTGTCAAAGAACTCGTCGGAATGTCCATTCCGCCTTGACGTTCCGGCGCGAGACGACGCCTCTGGCACGCAGGTTGAGCGCGACCCGCCTGTTCGACAGGACGCACGCCGTCGGCGCACGCCGCGTAATCGGACCGATCCGACCGCATTGGGCGCCCACCTGCCGGATTCTCTGCAGCCCCCCGAAACCAATCGACGCCCCCGACCTAGCCTATGGTACGGCCAGACTTCGGATCGGCGAGGCGGCGAACGCCAACTTGCCGGCCATGCAGGGATAGACATGCAGGTCCATCAATCCAGCCTCAGCCTCTCGGCGCCCTCCGCGCCGTGCGACCACGTCGTGCCAGCCGGCATGACGCTGGAGCAGGTCGTCGACCGCATTCAGCTCGACGGACCCGGGCACCTGCTCGTCGCCCATGAGGACGGGTCCCTCGCCGGCGTCATCTCCACCGAAGAACTGCTGCTGCGGATGTCGGCGGCCGATGCCGTCGAACGCCTGAAATGGTCGCGGCGACCCATTGAGTCCATCCTCTCGGCCGTCATCACGCCGGTCGCGCCGGCTGCGATCGAAACGCCGACCTACATCGACATCCCGGCTCCGCCCGAGTCGTTGTCCCCCTGGCCCTGCACCGCCTACTTCCATCGCGGACGACTGCAGGCCGTTTCCACGGACGACGACGTCCTGCTCAGCTGGAAATCGATCGAGCCATTCCTCCTCGGCGCCGCACGCGACGCCGTCACGGGACTCGTCACACGCACCTCGTTCCTCCGCTCCTTTGAATGCGAGCTGGCACGGGCGCGGCGCAATCAGAAACCCCTGTCGATCGTCCTCATCGACATCGACTTCTTCAAACAGATCAACGACTGCGCCGGCCACGCAACCGGCGACGTTGTCCTCAACCTGATCGCCGGCGCCATCTGCACGAGCGTCCGGTCTTACGATCTCGTCGCGCGGTTTGCCGGCGATGAGTTCGTCGCACTCTGCTGCGAATGCATCCCCGATCAGGTGCAGCTCCCCATCAGCCGCATCCAGCAGGCGATTTCATCGCTGCCGCTGCCCAGCGCGTTCCCGCTGCCGCAGGTCACGCTGTCCATTGGCGTCGCCTCCGTCTCCACGGTCTCCGAAGACCTGACGTGCGAAGCGCTGCTCGAAGCGGCCGACGACTGCCTGTACACGGCCAAGCGGCAAGGCCGAAACCGCGCCTACTGCACCTTGCTCGAAGGCGGCCGCCGCAGTGAGCCGCGACCGATCGAGACCCTGCCGAGTCTCACCGAAGCCGCGACGCAGCTACACGCCGCTGCGCGAAATCAACGTCAGCGGCGCAGCGATCCGTACGAACCTGTGCTGTTCCCGATCGCCTGATCACTCTTCCGACAGTCCGGACGCAAACGCCGAGGCGGGCAGCTCCTGACCGGTGATCGAGTAGAACTGTCGCGCAATCTGGGCGGCGAACACCTCCGCCGGCTCAATCACCGCACACCCCCGTTGCCGCGCCTCCTCGAACAGGGGATGCTCCATCGGCGGATCGCTGGCGTCGACGACCGTCATCCCCGCCTTGAACAGCACCGGGTTCAGGCACCCGTGCAGGACGCCGCACTTGAGCCCCGGATCAGCGATGATCGCCACGTCCGCCAGCGTGTCATAGACGTTCTGAAAGGGAACAAACCGGCAATGCAACTGCCCTGCCAGCGCCTGCGCATCGGCATCTTTGGGAGCGGTCACGCTGACAAGTCCCTGCTGCGCCGTGCAGGCCTTGATGATTCCCGCCGCCGCTCCCCCCGCGCCCAGCACCATGATGTTCCGGCGCGACAGCGCTCCCGCTTCGCCTGGAGAACCACATCTCGCGATCAGCGTCTCCACGGCGCTGCTCGTCAGCGCGCAGCTGCCCTGCCATTGGTCGTCCCGCTTCTTGCGCAGCAGGTCGATCGACCCCGAGTCGTCCTTGAGTGTCTCCGCCAAGGGCAGCAGTTGCCGGCTGAGGCGGTTCGGAATCACGAGGGCGCGAATCTTGAGCGCATCAAGCATCGGTC
>JAEUIG010000406.1 GCA_016795125.1 Planctomycetaceae bacterium
ATTCCCTGTTCCCCATTCCCCAATCCCTCACTTCGAAAACGTAAACTCCCCGTGCTGGACGTCGACCTTGATCGTCGTCCCCTCCTCGAATTCGCCGGACAGGATCGCGTTCGCCAGTTCGTTCTGCAGCCGCTGCTGGATGACCCGCTTGAGCGGACGCGCCCCGTACTGCGGGTCGTAGCCTTCGTTCGCGAGCAGTGTCTTGGCGGCGTCGGTAATCTCCAGTTCGAACCCGTGCTCGTGCATCTGCTTCGCCAGCCGGGCCAGTTGCAGTTCGACGATCTTGCGGATTTCGCTGCGGCCGAGCGGATGGAAGACGATAACCTCGTCGATCCGGTTCAGGAACTCCGGCCGGAAGGCGTGCCGCAGCGCTTCCATGCAGCGGGCTTCGATCTGGTCCTCCTCGTCGGTGCCGGCGAGTTCGATGATCGACTGGCTGCCGAGGTTGGAGGTCATCACGACGATCGTGTTTGTAAAGTCGACGGTGCGTCCCTGGCCGTCGGTCAGGCGGCCGTCGTCGAGGAGCTGCAGCAGGACGTTGAACACGTCGCGATGCGCTTTCTCGATCTCGTCGAACAGCACGACGGAGTATGGCTGCCGGCGAACCGCCTCCGTAAGCCGGCCCCCTTCCTCATACCCGACGTATCCCGGCGGCGCGCCGATCAGCCGCGCCACCGAGTGCTGCTCCATGAACTCGCTCATGTCGATGCGGACCATGTTCCGCTCGTCGTCGAACAGGAACTCGGCCAAGGCTTTGCACAGCTCGGTTTTGCCGACGCCGGTCGGGCCGAGGAAGATGAACGAGCCGATCGGCCGGTTCTTGTCCTGCAGCCCCGAGCGTGAACGGCGCACCGCGTTGGCGACGGCCGTGACGGCTTCCTCCTGGTTGATCATCCGCTTGTGGAGGCCATCCTCCATCTGCAGCAGCTTCTGACGCTCCGTCTGGAGCATCCGCGTGACGGGAACTCCTGTCCACGCGGAAACGACCTGCGCGATCTCTTCGGGACCGACCTCCTGCCGCAGCAGCCGGTGTCGCTGTTCGCCTTCGGTTTCCTTCGCGGCCTTCTCCGCCTCCGCTTCCTGATCAGCCACCATCTTGCGGAGCTGTTTGCGGCGCGACTCGAGTTCGAACAGCCGCTGGTAGTCGCGCTCTTCGACCATCTGGCCCGATTCGCGCTTGTTGCGCATCGCGGCTTCCTGCTGGCCGTATTCGAGCTCGACCTTCTCGAGTTCCTCGCGGACTCCCTTCACGTCCCCGAGACCGAGCTTCTCCGCTTCCCACTGCTCGGTAAGGCTGGCCAGCTTCTGCTGCTGCTCTTCAATCTCCTGCTGAATCTCGACGCGTTCTTTCTCGGCGTGCGACTCTTTCTCCTCTTGAAGCTGGCGCAGTGCCAGCTCCAGCCGCGTCAGCCGCCGCTGCACTTCGTCGATCTCGGTCGGCACGCTGTGCAGTTCCATCGCCACGCGGCTGGCCGCCTCATCCACGAGGTCCAGCGCCTTGTCGGGCAGGAACCGGTCGGTGATGTAACGGTCGGACAGCGTCGCCGCGGCTTCCAGCGCCGCGTCGCGAATCTTGATGTTGTGGTGTTTCTCGTACCGCTCCTTGAGGCCGCGGAGGATCGCAATCGTGTCCTCGACGCTTGGCTCCTTCACGAGGACCGGCTGGAATCGCCGCTCGAGCGCCGGGTCTTTTTCGATGTGCTTGCGGTACTCGTCCAGCGTGGTCGCGCCGACGCAGTGCAGATCGCCGCGTGCGAGGGCCGGTTTGAGCAGGTTGGAAGCGTCCATCGCCCCTTCGGCCGCCCCGGCGCCGACGACCGTGTGCAGCTCGTCGATGAACAGGATGATCTGTCCCTGCGCCGCTTCCACATCTTTGAGCACGGCCTTGAGGCGGTCTTCGAACTCGCCGCGGAACTTCGCGCCGGCGACCAGCGCGCCCATGTCGAGCGCGACGACGCGCTTTTCATTGAGGATCTGCGGCACATCGCCGAGGACGATCCGGTGTGCCAGTCCTTCGACG
>JAEUIG010000216.1 GCA_016795125.1 Planctomycetaceae bacterium
CAGTCGCTGCTGCACTCCCGGTTGTCAGCAATCGATGGTTTGCCATCGATCGCCGCGCGACTCCCGGCGGCTGGTGGATGCAGTTGTGATCGAACTCTGCAAGCCGGGCGAAGCGCCGGTCGACGTCAGGTGCGGCCGGCAAATCCGTGACAATTGCACCAACCCCCCACGTCTCAATGTCAAACTGGGATCGACACAAAGTCTGCAGCGGCGCCTGCTCGTCGAAATTTCCGCGAGAACACGAATCGCGTGACTCGATCTTGTTCGCTGCGCGAAGCCACTGACACTGGAGGACATGAGCCTGCCACACCGCTGCGGCACGCCGCTCACAGCGGGATCCTCAACACCAGCCGACATGAAGGGGTGGAGTAATGTCTGTTCTCGAAGTTGCCACTCGCACGCTGCCTGAATCAATTGCGTACCTCGAACTGAGCGACCTCGGCCGCAAGCTGCTCGATGACGATGCGCTTGAAGCCGAGCGACGCAATGGCGAACGGCTGTGGGATGAAGATCGCGTCGAACAGGCACTCCATGAGTACAGGCAGTTCCTCGCCCTGATGCTCTGGTACCCAGACGCCGTCCTCGTTCCGTCGGAAGACATCGACGAGGTCTGGCACGCGCATGTCCTGAACACGGCCCGCTACCAGGACGACTGCGAGACGATCTTCGGCAGCTTCCAGCATCACGCCCCGACGTTCGGAGATTCGGAAGAAGTCCAGGCGGAGCAGCTGCTGGGTTGCGATGAGACCCTGAATCTCTTCGAAGAGGCATTCGGCGAGATCCCTCAGTCGTACACGTGCCACGACGACCGGAAGTGTGGCCGGGTCAGTGTCGATCCCAAATGCGGCCGGACGACCGCGAAATGCGGCCGCGCCGTCGCCAAGTGCGGTCGCGCGGTCGCCAAGTGCGGTCGGATGGACGCCAAGTGCGGCCGTACCGCCGCGAAGTGCGGTCGGATGGCGGCCAAGTGCGGCCGGAAATAAGCGACGGCCCGTCACTGCAGCAAAGTTGACCGACGTACGTCACGAATCCGGATTGCGGGCGTTCCGCAGTCCGGATTCGCTGCATTTCGGGGCCGGGAGGAGACCGTCCTCGGCGTTCCCTAGTACCGGTAGTGATCCGGCTTGTACGGCCCGCCGACCGGGATGCCGAGGTAATCGGCCTGAGTCTGGGTCAGCTTCGTCAGCTTGACGCCGAGCTTGTCGAGGTGCAGACGGGCGACTTCTTCGTCCAGGTGCTTGGGCAGCACATGCACGCCGATGGGGTACTCCTCGGCGCGCTGCCACAGTTCGAGCTGCGCGACGACCTGGTTCGTAAAACTGTTGGACATCACGAACGCCGGGTGGCCGGTGGCGCAGCCGAGGTTCACGAGGCGGCCTTCCGCGAGGACGATCAGCGCCTTGCCGTCCGGGTACACGTACTTGTGGACCGGGCCGCCGACGTCGCTGTCCTTCTTGACCGTGATCCGCTTGATGTCCTTGCGGCCGTTCAGGTACGCGATGTCGATCTCGAGGTCAAAGTGACCGATGTTGCACACGATCGCGTGGTGCTTCATCTTGTCGAGATGCTCCTGACGGATGATGTCGCGGCAGCCGGTCGTCGTTACGAAGATGTCGCCGGTCGCAGCAACCTCCTCCAGCGTCGTGACCTGGTAGCCTTCCATCGCCGCCTGCAGGGCGCAGATCGGGTCGATCTCGGTGACGATGACGCGGGCGCCCAGGCCGCTCATCGCGTCTGCGCACCCCTTGCCCACGTCGCCGTAACCGCAGATCACGATCACCTTGCCGGAGACCATCACGTCGGTCGCCCGCTTGATGCCGTCGGCCAGCGACTCGCGACAGCCATAGAGGTTGTCGAACTTGCTCTTGGTGACCGAGTCGTTGACGTTGATCGCCGGGCAGCCGAGCTTCCCCTGCTGGTGCATCTGGTACAGGCGATGCACGCCGGTCGTGGTCTCTTCCGTCAGTCCCTTGATGCCTTCCAGCAGCTCGGGGTACTTCTGGTGGACCATGAACGTGAGGTCTCCGCCGTCATCGAGGATCATGTTCAGCGGCTGGCCGTCCTCCCAGAACAGCGACTGCTCGATGCACCAGTCGAACTCTTCGTTCGTTTCCCCTTTCCAGGCGAAGATGGGGATGCCCTTGACGGCGAGGGCGGCGGCGGCGTGATCCTGGGTCGAGAAGATGTTGCAGCTGGACCAGCGGATCGTGGCGCCGAGCTCGATCAGCGTCTCGATCAGGACGGCGGTTTCGACCGTCATGTGGAGACAGCCGGCAATCCGCGCTCCTGCCAGCGGTTTCGACTGCCCGTACTTCTTCCGGAGCGACATCAGCCCCGGCATTTCGATCTCGGCGAGGTCAATGGCCTTACGACCGAGTTCGGCGAGAGAGAGGTCTTTGACCTTGTAGGGGAGGGCTTGGATCGGAGCGGTGGCCGTGGGCATGTCGATTCCGGACTGGGGACGTTGGTCAGCAGAACCAGAACGATAGACGATGGCCGCAGAGGGGACAAGGATTTTGGATTTTAGATCGGTGATTTCGGATTTATGGGAAGGCGGCAGGGGATTGCTCAGGAAAGCCAGCCGCCGCGACCCGCCAGAGTCCATTTCCCGTCGTCGAGTCGAAAGGTGAGTGATCGGCCGTATCCCGCGCCGCGACTGGCCCCTTTCGACCTGCGCTGGCACTCCTCGTGCAGCTGCCGCCTGATTAGCCTCACGTGGATCTCCCCAAGTTGGTCGTCCATTCGCCAACTGACGATGAACTCGTCGTCGATCAATTGATCGTTGACCGCACTGGCGAGCAGCGGATCGAGCGGCTTCGTTCCTGGGTTCATGAATCAGGCCTACCGGGGAGCCTCAGCACACGGCCAGTGTAGCCGTCGATCGCTTGCCCCCGAAGGGGTCGCATCCAATAGCCGTCGGCTGTTACGGCTCTGAAGACGGGAATCATCCCGAAGGGATGACAGCCGTTGATCGTTTGGCTGGCATCCCGCCGGGATGCAACTTGGCATTCGCGCACCGATACCGGCGGTGTCGCTGCGCTCAACCGCCGGCTATTGGCTGTCAGCCCTCCGGGCTGGGTTTCATGGACACTGCCAGTTCCGGTATTGTGGAAGCGACACCAGCCATCACCGCCCAAGCTATGCCGCCCAGTCGCTCGACCGTTGTTCACCCTCTGCGCGTCGCCATCGTCGGCGGCGGCGGTCATATTGGCCTGCCGCTGGGGCTGTTCCTCTGCGACGTCGGCCACACGGTGACCATCGTCGATACGAACTCTCAGGGGCTGGAAGACATCGCCGCCGGCCGGATGCCGTTCCATGAGCGGGGCGCCGACGAACTGCTCCCCGGGTGCCTCGCCTCCGGCCGGTTCCATCTGACGACACAGGTGACCCCGCTCCGCGGGCAGGACGTGGTGATCGTCACCATCGGCACGCCGGTCGATGAGTACCTCGATCCGAACATCCGCACGTTCGACCGGGTGCTGGGAGGCGTGCTCGATCAGATGCGGGACGGCCAGCTGCTCATCATCCGCAGCACGGTGTTCCCCGGCGTGACGGAACGCCTCGGCCGCCAGGTCGCCGAGCGCGGACTGAACGTGCATGTCACATATTGTCCGGAACGCATTGCACAGGGACAGGCGCTCGAGGAGTTCACGAAGCTGCCGCAGCTCGTGTCGGGATGCACGCCTGAAGCGACGCAGCACGCGTTCGCGTTCTTCAGCGAGCTGGGGGCTGAAGTCATCGAGCTGACCACCGTGGAGGCGGAACTGGCGAAGCTGTTCTCCAACTCGTACCGGTACATCAACTTCGCGGTGTCCAACCAGTTCTACATGCTGGCGGAACGGCACGGCGCGGACTTCGAGCGGGTTCACGAGGCCGTCACGCGGAACTATCCGCGCATGCAGGGCTTTGCGCGGGCCGGGTTCGCGGGCGGGCCCTGCCTGCTCAAGGACACCATGCAGCTCGCGTCGTTCAATCACAACCTGCTGACGCTCGGCCAGCATGCGATGATGATCAACGAGGGGTTGCCGAGGTTTCTCGTCGATCAGCTCAAAGCCTCCCGGAACCTGCGCAACGAAACCGTCGGCGTCCTGGGCATGGCGTTCAAGGGAAACTGCGACGATCCGCGCAGCTCGCTCTCGTACAAGCTGCGAAAAGTGCTGACGCTCGAATGCCGCCGCGTGCTCTGCACCGATCCCTACATTCAGGACCCGGAATTCGTTTCGCTCGACGACTGCCTCGTGCAATCCGACGTCCTCATCCTCGGCGCCTGCCACAACGACTACCGCGACCTGCAGATCAACAAACCACTGGTGGACGTCTTCGGATTCATACGACCCCACAAAATCGAAAATCCAAAATCCAAAATCTAAAATCGAATGCAGGTTCTCATCACCGGCTCCGCCGGCTTCATCGGCAGCTACGTTGTCGGCGAGTTTCTGGACGCCGGGTGGGACGTCGTCGGTCTCGACAATTTCTCGAAATATGGCGAGCTGCGACCGGCGTTTATCGATCATCCGCGGTACCGGTTCGTCACCGGCGACGCGAAGGATGCCGTGCTGGTGCGTGAATTGCTGACCGGCTGCGATCACTTCGTCGCCGGAGCGGCGATGATCGGAGGCATCGCGTACTTCCATCGGCTGGCATTTGATCTGCTGGCCGAGAATGAACGGATTACTGCCGCCGCATTTGATGCGGCCGTCGCGGCGCGGCGTCTCGGCACTTTGCAGAAAATCACCGTGCTGTCCTCCTCGATGGTCTACGAAAACGCCACCGAGTTCCCCACGCCCGAAGGGGCCGAACGCCGTTCGCCCCCGCCGTCTTCGACCTACGGCTTTCAGAAGCTCGCCACGGAGTACTTCGCCCAAGGGGCGTTCCAGCAGTACGAACTCCCCTACACCATTGTGCGACCGTTCAACTGCGTGGGGATCGGCGAACGGCGCGCGAATGCCGACGAGGAAGTCATGTCGGGCGACATCCGACTCGCCCTCAGCCACGTTGTCCCGGACCTGCTGCAGAAAGTCCTTAAAGGGCAGGACCCGCTGCACATCCTCGGCGATGGCACCCAGGTGCGGCACTACACCTACGGCGGCGATCTGGCACACGGGATTCGCACCTGCGTCGAGCATCCGGCGGCGCTCAACCAGGACTTCAACATTTCCACCGCCGTGCCGACCACAGTGCTGCAGCTGGCGACGCTGATCTGGAAGAAAGTCCGCGGCCCGGCCGAGCCGTTCCGTTATGTCAGCGACCCGCCGTTCGATCATGATGTCCCCTTCCGGTCGCCGAACACCGAGAAGGCGAAGAAACTGCTGGGATTCGAAGCCACGACGACGCTGGACAGCATCCTCGATGAACTGATCCCGTGGATTCGCCAGCAGATCGAACTCGGAACAATTTGACTGAGAGGCGAGCCGGGCGGCGTCGGCCCCCGGTTTCTGTGCAAAGACCACCGGTCACTCGATGTCGGATCCGCTGCTGACACTGATCGTGCCGGTCTTCAATGAACCGGTGAACTTTCCATTGCTCGTCGCGGATGTCGAACGGCACGTCCCGGCGCCGTTCCGCCTGCTGATGGTCTACGACTTCGAGGCCGACACGACGGTGCCGGTCGCAAGGGAGTTGGCGCAGTCGCGGCCGTGGCTCGAATTGCTGCGAAACGACCTCGGTCGCGGACCGGCGAACGCGATCCGCGCCGGCTTCGCGGCCGTCCCGGCAGGTCCGGCGATCGTGGTGATGTCCGATCTGTCCGATGACCTCGCCGCCATTCCGGAGATGCTGCGGCTCTATCACAGCGGATACCGCGTCGTGTGCCCGTCACGCTACATGCGCGGCGGTCGCCAGCTGGGAGGCCCGTGGCTCAAGGGGCTGATGAGCCGGACCGCCGGCCTGACCCTCTACTGGCTGGGCCGCTTTCCAACGCACGACGCGACCAACAACTTCCGGATGTACGATGCGGCCCTCGTCCGCGAACTGCGGATCGAAGCCACGCGTGGGTTCGAAATTGCGCTGGAACTGACGGCCAAGGCCTTCGCCCGCGGCGAGCCGATCGCCGAAACCCCCGCCACCTGGCGCGACCGCACCGCAGGTACATCGAACTTCCGGATCATCGACTCGCTGCCGAATTACCTGCACTGGTACTGGTACGCATTCCGCGCCGGCTGGAAGCCGCGCCAGAAGCGGCGCTAACGCTGCGTACGGCCAAATTGGGAGGGCGAGGCGGCTTTGCAGTAATTCAGGACAAAAGCAACGCCCACTCGAATGGTCTGGCCATCAGTGATTCTCAGTCGACAGAATCGCGAGCGAAACAGCGCTCCATAGCGCCAGATTCATCACGGAGTACACGGAGACCACGGAGAAGAACCAGGCGTTGAACGCTTTCTCTCAGTGTCCTCCGTGTACTCCGTGGTGAACTTCATTCCGTTGCAGAGGTTGGAGCGGATGACAACTCACGATGAACGTATCACCACAGTTATCGTGCAAGGCCGGGCGAGGCTCCCGCCGAGCCGATGCCAAACGCTGCCTGCCGATCGACGACACGCACCACCGTGGCCGTCCTTCGAGATCACGCCCCCTGCGTTCGCTCGGCGACAATCAGAAACTGCTTGCCGAACAGCGGCCAGCACCACGGCATCCGCAGGTACAATCGCAGCAACGCGACTGGCGGGGTTCCCCCGCGCGACATCGTGTACGGAAGAAACCGCGGCCAGACCCGGTGCATGCGAAATCCGACGATCCGTAGAACTTCCGACAGCGAACGCTCGGTCAACGGCAGGTGATGGTCCCAGAAATCCCAGTATTCACCGCCGACGAACCGGATGTTCGGACCCATGCAGATCAGCCTGCCGCCCGGCCGTACGCACCGCGCCGCTTCCGCCAGTGTCGCGCGGAGCAGGTCCTTCGTGAGAAAATGCTCGAACAGGTTGCTGGAGAACACGAGGTCGAGCGAGCTGTCTTCCAGCGGCCAGCGTTCCGAGCAACTCTGGGGAATCAGCTTGACCGCCGGGTCGAGATGCGTGGCCGAATCGGGATTGAGGTCCATCCCGTAGCGTTCGGCAGCCGTGACGCGGTTGATAAACTCTCCCCAGCCGCAACCGAGGTCCAGCACGCGTGACGACGGCGGAATCCAGCCTTGGAAGAAATCCCGGACCAGCACGTCCCAGACGGCTTCCCGATACGCCTTGCGTTCGGAGAAGCGTTCCCGGTACGCGCGATCGAGATCCTCCGACATGTCTGCGTTCAACGTCGTGAATCCGAAGATCACCGTGTTCTGAAAAGTCCGGCGTTTGCCTGAGACGCGTCCGGGACACTGACACAACTGCGTCGGAAGTTCAACCTGACCGATGACCGCCCCTGAGCACCATCACGAAACGTCTGCAGCCGACGGCGGACACGCTCCGGTTGGCTGGCTGCGACGCCACCGGGCGCTGATCGTCATCTGTCTCCTGTTCGCAGGCCTGCGACTGCCCGTCGCCTGGCGGCAGGTGCCCGCCCAGGACGAAGAGTATTTCGTCGTGCCGGGTTTGACCATTCTGCGCGACGGCGTGCCGCGCATCCCGTACATGCCGTCCCGCAACCCGCGGGGAGCGTTCTACAAGGCCGACGAACTGCTGTTCACGCTCCCCCCGCTGTATTTCTACTGCGAAGCGGTCGTTTACCAGTGCATTGGCGCCAGCACGGGGGCCGCGCGGTTTGTCTCGATGCTCTGCGCGATCGGCGCCATCGTGGTGGTTCATCGTCTGGCCCGGCTGTTGTTCCACGACGAATCCTCAGCGCTGTGGTCGGCCGGCCTCTACGCGGCGTCGCGCGCGATCTATTTCCCGGCAATGGTCGCCCGACCTGATATGTTGTGCGGGCTGCTCGGACTGGGTGCGCTGCTGGCCTGCACCCGCTGGACCGAGTCACGGCGACGGATTCTGTTGATCGCGGCAGGAGCGCTCATCGGTGCGGCGGGCCTGACGCATCCCTTCGCACTCGTGCCCGCCATCCAGGTGACAGCCTGGACGCTGATCGCCTCGCGCGGCTGGAGCAACCGCCTCCGCAACGTGGGAACGCTCGCCGCGGCCGTGCTCCTCGTCTTTCTGCTATGGGTGCCGCTGATCGCCGTGAACCCGGAGGCATTTCAATCGCAGTTCTACAACGCTGTGCTGAATCAGTCCGGACCCGGTCTGGTGTCACGACTGATTCTGCCCTACAGGTCTCTGCTGGTGCAGGCGCCGATCTTTCTGGAGCATGTCGGGTTATCGCAGGCTGTGCTGATGATCGGCGCAACGGCGGCCGCAGCCGTCTTGGCCGCGCGACTTCCCGACGAGGGCCTGCGCACCGGCGCCGTGCTGGCATGTACTGGGTTGTACCTGCATGTGGCCTGCGTGGGAGGTCACCCCACAAGGGGATACTGGTGCTATACCGGGGCATTGATGTTCCTCTGCGTCGGCGGCTTGCTGTCGCAACTCCGGTGCGGGCTCGTTGCGGCGGTCCCTCCGGGAATGCGCGCGCCACGACCGCGTTCACGCGCTCAACTGCGCACGCTCTTCCTGGCAGCCGCGATCATGCTTCCCGGCGCTGGCCTGCGGACAATCGCCGCGCACCTGCGGCACTGGAACGACATCAACTACGATGCGCCGCGATTCACCCGGGAGTTGATGGCGGCAGTCCCAGCCGACGCCCGGCTGGTCGTAGACCCGAAGTACGTTTTCGATCTTTACCGCGACGGCCGCCACGTGACACTGGCGATGGATTACGACTTTTTCTTCAGTGTGCGCGGCACGGAGTACGATTTCGTTGTCGCAGGTCCCTACTCGATCCGGGACGGCATTCCGGCAACGCTGGGGGCGAAATTCGTGAAAGCCTACGGAGACCAGGACGATCTTTTTTCCTGTTACGCGGAGATCTACACATCACCGGAAGAAGTACCGCGAAGATAGCGAAAGCCGCGAAAACGTACGAAGAATAAGATGCCCTCCTCGCCTCTCACTCGACAGCAGTGTAATCCTTCGCCTTCTTTCGAGGTTTTCGCCGTTTTTGCGGTACTCTTTTCCCGGTCTGGAAGGCGAGAACGCATCAGGCAAATTCACTAGACTGACGGTTGGCGAACCTGTTGCTGCTCACGCCGCCGCGTAGGCCGGTTTCGATTCTCAGGGGAACGTATGCGGATTCGGGACGTTTATGCCCGTCAGTTCGGGCTGTCGATTGAAGTCTTCCCTCCCAAGTCGGAGCAGGGAGACGCCGCCTTGTGGGACACTCTCGACCGGCTGCGGCGATTTGAGCCGGCCTTCGTCTCGTGCACCTATGGCGCCGGCGGCAGCACGCGCACCCGGACGATCGATATCTGTCGCACGGTCCAGGACCGCTTCAGTCTGACCGCCACGGCGCACTTCACCTGCGTCGGTTCCACGAATGCCGAACTGGTGGAATGGCTGGACCTCGCGCGGACCAGCGGCATCGGCAACATCATGGCCCTGCGCGGCGATCCTCCGCAGGGGGCGAAGGACTTCCAGCCGGTGGCAGGGGGACTGCGGCACGCGAATGAACTGGTCGAACTCATTCGCCGCCATCATCCGGAGGTCGGCATCGGCGTGGCCGGCTATCCGGAGAAGCATCCCGAGGCGACCGATGCCGCGTTCGATCTCGCCAACCTCAAGCGCAAGGTCGCCGCCGGCGCCGACGCGGTCTTTACGCAATTGTTCTTCGCGAACGACAGCTTCCTCCGTTTTCGCGACGCCTGCACGGCCGCCGGCATCGACGTCCCGATTGTCCCGGGCATCATGCCGATTACGG
>JAEUIG010000465.1 GCA_016795125.1 Planctomycetaceae bacterium
AGTTCGTCTTCGGTGAATTCTTCAGGCAGCAATTCCAGCATCGTGACACCCTGTAGTCGTCCGTCCATCTCTCAACGTCACGGTGCGGGGCACGCCACCTGTCGTTTGCCCTCACCCCCGGGCCCCTCTCTCGGAGGGAGAGGGGAGATCAGCACCTGAATGCATGAACCATTACGCCTTTTCAATCCACACCACCCCCTCCGCGTCGCCGATCGCCACCACTTTGGCATCACCGTTTGAGGGCGTCGTCGTCTGCTCCACTGCGTCGGCCAGCGTTTCGCGGGCGATGTACTCCTTCCACGCATTTACCGCCGCCGTCACCTCGGCCGCGCCGCTGTAGAACACCCGGATGCGGTCCGTGATCTCCAGGTTCGCGTCTTTCCGCGCCTGCTGGATGTGACGCACGAAATCCCGCGCCATCCCTTCGTGGACCAGCTCCGGGGTGAGCGCTGTCGCCAGGGCGATCTGCAGACCCGCTTCGTCCGCCGTCGCCCAGTCGCCGGCGCGTTCGGTCGCGATCAACACATCTTCCGGCGACAGCGTCACGGCGAGGTCGGCGATCGTCACCGGTTCTCCGCGCCGCAGCGGGGCGAGTTCCCGCGCGACGGCCGGATCGGTTTCCGCCGTCGCCAGATGCTTGTCGATCGCCCCAAGCTGCTTGCCGTATTTCGGCCCCAGCGTCTTTTTGTTCGGCTTGTACTTGTACGACACCAGCTCGTCGAGATGCTCCGCCCGCACGATTTCGCGGACGTTCAGCTCCTCGGCGATGACGGCGGTCAGCAGGTCGATATGCGCTGCCGCTTCGTCGCTCGCGACGTATTGCAGCTTCGACAGCGGCTGCCGCACGCGCAGGTTCTCCAGCTCCCGCAGCCTCAGGCCCAGGCCGACGATCCGTTCCGCTGTAGCCATCCGCGCCGACAGCGCGCTGTCGATGAGTGCAGAAATCGGCTCCGGATACGCACAGAGATGCACCGACTGCGGCGACTCGTCGGACCGCAGGTTCTGATACATCCGCTCCGCGAGGAACGGCATCGCCGGTGCCGTCAGCTTCGAGAGCGTGAGCAGGACTTCGTACAACGTGGCGTACGCTTCCCACTTGTCGTTGTCCGACGCGGTCGCCTTCGGCTCTCCGCTCAACGGAGGAGCATCGTCTTTCGTCGATCTCCAGAACCGCCTTCGGCTGCGGCGGATGTACCAGTTCGACATGTCGTCGATGAACGCTGCGATCGCTTTGCAGACGCTGGCCGTATCGAACTCCTCGAACCCGGTCCGGCACTGCGCGATGAGCTGCTGCAGGTTCGACAGGATCCAGCGGTCCATTTCGCCGAGCTTCGCGAACACGGCCGGGTCGGTGACCTTCGGGCCGCGCGCCGGATCGAACCCGTCCAGCCGGGCATAGTTCACGAAGAACGCGTAGCTGTTCCACAGCGGGATGAGGACCTGCCGGCGGACTTCATCGGCCGGCTTGCTGGTGACCTTGCAGCAGGGGAGTCCTTCGCGGGTGTGCGACAGCGGGCCGTCGACGGTGGGCAGGCTGACCGGTTCGTCCTTGTGGCGCGTGCCGAAGCGGAGGTCGGTGGCCGGGTCCTGCGCGAGGTAGAGCCAGCGGAGGGTATCGACGCCGAGCTGCTCTGCAGCTTCCTCGAACCAGATGGCGGTGCCGTCGGACTTGTGCATCGGCTTGCCTTCCTCGTTCATCACGAGGCGGTGACCGAGCAGGGTCTTGAACGGCCGCTTCTCTGCAGGATCGGTCGTCTCGTCGTAGCGCATCATCGTGGAGAGCGCCAGCAGCGAGTAGAACCAGTTGCGGAACTGACCGGGGAAGCATTCGACGACAAACTCGGGGGAGTACCAGTCGCTCCAGTTGAGGAGTTCGTTCGGATAGCGCTTGTTGTAGTTGAGCGTGGAGAAGGGAACGATCCCCGCGTCGAGCCACGGATTGCCGACATCGACGACGCGCGAGAGCACCGCGCCGGTCTTGCGGCTCTTGATCTTCACACCGTCGATCCACGGCCGGTGCGGCGTGTGCCCCTCGAACTCGTCCCAGCCTTCGACCGCGCGCTCCTTCAGCTCGGCCAGCGAGCCGATGACCTCGAAGTCGCTCGCATCATCGGGGTTCACCCAGATCGGCAGCGCGAGTCCCCAGAACCGCTTCTTGGAGATCATCCAGTCGCGCATGTTCGTGAGCCATTCGCGCTCAC
>JAEUIG010000469.1 GCA_016795125.1 Planctomycetaceae bacterium
CCGAAGGACAGGCAGATATGGCGAGTTGTGTCGCTGAGGCAAGATCGGTAGAGTTTGCGGTTTCAGTCGGGAAATCAGCCCGGAAAGCGGACGGCATGCTGCAAGTTCGGACGTACGAGGGGACTGCGGACGAGCTCAGCCGGTTTGTCGGCTCGGTCTGGCGGGCCACCTACGCCGGCAAAATGCCATTGCCGATCTGGGACGAGGCCTATTTCGACTGGCAGCTCCTCTGGCGCCCGGCGAGCAATCGGCCGGCCTGCATCGCCGCCTACGACGGTGACCGGCTCGTCGGCACCCTGCTGGGCGAAGAATTCCGCTTCCGCTGGCTGGGCCGCGAACACCTCGGAACACAGGGGAGCTGGCTGTCGGTCGACCCTGAATACCGTCGCGCCGGCGTTGCCGGACTCATGCTGAAGGAACTCAAACGGCGGCACATTGAACGCGGGGCCGACTTCCAGATCGGTTACGGATACGAAGGCTCGCGGTTGTCGCTGGGGCCGAAATTCTGGGGGAAGTACCCCAAGGATACCATCGTTCCCAAGAAGCTCGGCTTCTGGGCGCGAGTGCTCAACTACAACGCCGTCGCTGATTGGGAGCTGAATCGGCTCGAAGGCATCGGCGCGCGGACGCTCGGGTGGTGGCAGCGCGGCGCAGCACGGTGGTCGCCCGATCCGCAGGTGCGGCCGTACACGCCGCAGGACCTCCCCGCCTGCCTCGAACTGACGCACGGCCTGCTCGACAAGGTGCAGGCTGGCATCAATTGGGAACGGGAACGACTCGCACACCAGCTGGATTACAAGGGGTTCCCGGTCACGCTGGTTCATCAGACCGACGGCCAGGTCGACGGGTTCGTCAACTACCATGTCCTGGATTACCTGGGTCGCACGACAATCCGCGTGGCGATGATCGACCTGCTGGCGGTGAATGAACTGCCGGGACCGGCCGCGCGTGGGCTGCTCAAGACGGCCCTCCGCAAAATGCATGACGACAACGTGGCCCTGTGCCTCATGTTGCGCACCCCCAGCTTTCCGGCGGGGGTGCTGTTCCGGACCGGCTTCATTCCGCGTCCCGCCGACCAGGCCATTCTGTTGACGAAAATGCGGCCGGAATTCGACGTGGGAAGCGCTCGCCGATTCCACGTCCTCTGGCGGTAACTTCAACCGCTCGTAGATGTTCCGCCATTGGACAACTTTGCGCAGCCCCTACTTCGATCAATGGCAGTCGCCAAATAGTCGCTTGATTCAGTCAGGATTTGCATAACGATACGGATTGTGACAGCATGTTAATGAGCCTTCATGAAAGCGGTGTTGGCTTTCTGGAGGCTGCGGGCTGCACGCGGCGATGGACCGCCCTGGCGTGTGTTCCGACCCTGGACCCGATGGGAATCGATCATCGATGAAGTTCGCCTTTCTCATTCACCCGATCAGCACGGAGGTGAGTGATCTGACGCGGCTGGACGCTGAAACGGGTGTGCTCAAGACGTGGGGGACCGATCCACTCGGGCTCCTGGCGCGCATTCACGGACCCGAAGCGGCCCGGCGGTACAACTCGACCGAGCGGGACACGCAGCCGTTCGTCGTGGACGAAATCTGCGGCCCGGTGTCGCGCAACGGCGAGGAAGTCCGGGGCCGGCTGATCGAGATTCCGATGAAGGCCTCGGAGATTCTCGAATACCCCGACATCGCGGTCGAGCACATCGAACGCGCCGTGAAGATGGCGGCCGACTGGGGCGCCCGCATCGTCGGACTCGGCGCAATGACCGCCGTCGTCGGCGGACGCGGAACTTACATCGCCGAGCACAGTCCGATCGCCATCACCACCGGCAACAGCCTCACGGTGTATGCCGCGATCCAGGGATTGTTCCACGCGGCCGACGAGCTGAATTTCGACCTGCGGCAGGAAACGATCGCGGTGGTCGGCGTGCCGGGGAGCATCGCGTCTGCCGCCGCCATCCTGCTCGCACCGCACTGCGGCCAGCTGGTCATCGTCGGCCGCCAGGCCTCGCAGCCGGCGGTCAAGCTGGCCAAGAAGCTCGGCGTCGAACTGCTGCTGGATGTGGACGAGGCCTGCAAGCGCGCGCGGATCATTCTGTCGGCGACATCGTCCGGCAACTGCATCGATCAGATGAAGCTCCAGCCGGGCTCGATCGTCGTCGATGTCGGCGTGCCGGCGGACGTGATCGGCGACGGTCCGCAGCGGCCCGATGTCCTCGTGCTGACCGGCGGACTCGCTGCCGTGCCGGAGGACGGCCGGTGGCATTCGCCCCGCGTGATCCGGTTCCAGCGGGGAATGATTCCCAGCTGCATGGGCGAAACGATGATTCTGGCGCTCGAAGATCGCCAGGAATGCTACTCGCTCGGCCGCGTGCTGGACGTCGATCGCATCGCCGAAATCGGCAAGATCGCGACCGCCAACGGCTTCCGGTTCTCGCGCTTGTGCTCGTTCGGACAGGTGCTGGACGACTCGGTGCTGTCGGAATTCCGCAAGCATGTCCGGCGCGATCCGAAGCGCATCCCTGTGCGTTCGCCGGAGAAGTCGGGGGCGTCGGAGCTGGCGAAGCGGGCGACCGCCTGCCATCGCCGCCACATGAACCCGCCGCTGTCGGCCTTCACGAACCAGGCCGGCATCTCGCGAACCTTCGTCCGCGGCGAAGGCAGCTGGCTGTACGATGCGGAAGGGAACAAGTACCTGGACCTCGTCGCCGGCTACGGCGCGGTGAATCTCGGTCACAACCATCCCGCCGTGGTCGATGCGATCCGCTCGGCAATGGCGTCGTATCCGCCGGGATTCACGCCGTCGGCCGTCAACCCGTATGCGACGGCCCTGGCCGAAGAACTTGTTTCACTGGCGCCGGCCGGTCTTGGAATCGTGTTCTTCACGAACAGCGGCACCGAGTCGACCGAAGCAGCTCTGAAGCTCGCGCGGGCTTCGACCGGGCGATTCGGCTTCCTGAGCTGCTTTGGGTCGTTCCACGGCAAGACGCTCGGTTCGCTGTCGGTCACTGCGAAGACCGAACTGCAGATGCTGTTCCAGCCGCTGATTCCCGGTTGCGAAGCCGTGCCTTACG
Organism: Planctomycetaceae bacterium; assembly: GCA_016795125.1. GTDB lineage: Bacteria > Planctomycetota > Planctomycetia > Planctomycetales > Planctomycetaceae > JAEUIG01. The sequence goes on from JAEUIG010000469.1 coordinate 3,068, forward strand.
GCGACATTGCCGCGCTGGAACGCGAGCTGACAACCTGCAAGTACGCCGCGTTCATTGTCGAGCCCGTCCAGGGCGAGGCCGGCGTGTACGTGCCGCCCCCGGGTTACCT
>JAEUIG010000495.1 GCA_016795125.1 Planctomycetaceae bacterium
TGATGCGTACCACATAGACGCTGTCACGGATGATGCGCGGGCAATCTTCAATCGCTGCAACCAACTGTTCGTCCGTCGCAGGCAACACCCCAAAGCGACCTTCAAAGTAGTACAGCATCGACCACGGGCCAGACATCACCAATGCAAAGTAACCGCCAAACAGGACGGCCAGCACCGCCACTACGCACACCAGCCCGCGTTTGAGGATGGTTGGGGACATGGATGGCATGGCGTCCGCTACGATTGGCGCTGCCGCAGGGCTTCAATCAGTTCCCGCATCAACTGGTTGGCCTCGTTTTGCACACGGATGCCTTCAAGGTTGGATTCATGTGCCCGTTGGACGTCCTCGCGGCTCTCGTCGTAGCGCTTTAGGTCCGCCTCATGCCGCCGCTCGGCAGCGTCGTTGTACTTTTGGTACTCCTTCACTGAGGCATCGCCATGGGCAACCGCTGCCTCGCTGCTTGCTTCGGCCGATTGATACTGCCGTTCCAGGTGCTGCAGCACTCTATACATGTGCCACCACAGGCTGACCGTCGCAATGATCACGCCAAACAAGAGCTGTTCAACTGATGGCATGTTGGGTTCCTGCCGCAACGGCAATACGCGGTACGTCCTCCGCAACGCCCCGCACTCTACTCCGCCGCGGCCAGCACCGCATACACTGTGGGTCTACTCACGCGACATTCGGCCGCTATCCGGGCTTTGGGCGTCCCCTGCGCGTGCGGGCGGTGGATGGTGTCACGCTGTGCGTCAGTGGTGCCCCGCTGGCCACGGCGGCCGGGCTTGCTGCCACGCCAACGGACGCCCTGCGCCCGTGCGGCTGCGATGCCCGCGGGTGGCCCCGGTTCAAAGAACCGGGGCCACCCGTGAAAACGTCGATGCCATGCGGACCATAAGCGCTTATCAGCGGCCCTGGTATTATTCGCGTCAATTCGCGTTCGTTCGCGGTTCCCCTCTTTCAGTCGCGGCTCGACGTCAGGCCGTGGTTCCGCGAAGCCAGCGATCGACTTCGTTCAGTAGCGGGTCGATGGTCTGCTGCTGAATTTCGTGCGGCGGCGACCACGCGAACCACTGGAAGCCTTCGTGTTCGGTCAGCTTGAACGGCACGGGTCGCAGCAGGCGACCCAGGAAGATGACCAGCGTCTTGGGCCACAATTCGCCGCCGGTACGGCCTGAACGGACCTGATAGCGGTGTTCGAACCGGAAGTCGGGGTCGAGCTGCACGGCATCGGCCGGGATGCCGGTTTCCTCCCACAATTCGCGGAGCGCACACTCGGTTTCGGTTTCCCCCGGATCGAGGTGTCCCTTCGGCAGGTCCCAGCGGGTGGGATGCCGCATCAGCAGAAACTCGCAAATCGGTTCTCCGCGCGTGATCAGCACGCCGCAGGCTTTGAGTTCGGACATCGGATTCGCCGTAGCAACGAACGCAGGAACTGTGTTGCGGACATCATACGCGATCGATCCACAGGCGGCATGTTCATCCACTTGGCCGGGGGCTGCCTCGTGCGGTAACGTGGCGGCGGTCTTTGTCCTTCACCGTCTGATTCCGCGACCATTCCCATGCCCAGCCGTGCTGCGACCGAATACCGCTACGAGAAACTCACCTGGCCCGAAATCAACGACGCCGTCGAGATGGGCAAGGTCTGCATCGTGCCCTGCAGCGCAGTTGAGCAGCATGGCCCGCACCTGCCGCTGGACGTAGACATCGTCTGTCCGGTCGGCATTGCGAATGGCGCCGGACAGGCCGCGCCGGAATCGATTCTCGTGCTGCCGGTCGTGGCGTACGGCTACACCGGGCACGTGATGGACTTTCCCGGCACGATCAATTGCCACTACGAGCACTTCATTCGGATGGTGCTCGATATCACGAAGTCGCTCGCCTACCACGGCTTCAAGAAGATCATTCTGCTGAACGGTCACGGTTCGAACATGCCGAACCTCGATCTCGTCGCCCGCCGCACCAACCTGGAAACCGACGCCGAGTGCGTCCTCAGCGCCTGGTGGCAACTGCTGACGGTCGATCCGAAGTTCATGCCGAGTTGGCGCGAGAGCAAATTCCCCGGCGGCTGCGCCCACGCCTGCGAACTCGAGACGTCGCTGTACCTGTATCTCGATGAAGACAACGTCCGGAAGGACAAGATCAAGAGCGGCAAGATCTCCTTCAATGAGGACGGCAGTCCGTTCACCTGGGTGGACCTGTTCGGACAGGGGCCGGCGACAGTCGTGTCCTGGACCAGCAGCTACAGCGAGACCGGCGTGCTGGGGGAAGCTGAACTTGCGACGAAAGAGAAAGGCAAACGCGCCTACGACGAGGCCGTCAAGCAGCTCGCGACATTCGCCCGCTGGTTCAAGAGCCGGCCGAAAGACCAGCGTCGCGACCTGCACCGAAATCCGCCGACAATGCCGATTCCCTGGGGACAGCTCGACCGGTGGCCGGAGGCGACTTAGGCGTCGACACATCTCGGAAGAAGTAGGGAGATTGCAAATCCAGTAGTTCCAGGTTCCGTTCAATGAGCCAGTTTCAAAACCCCTGATCCATTCTTGTCCGCACATTCCTCGACGGCCATTGCCATGCCACGCACGCGACGCATTGCTTTGTTCTATCTGTTGATCCTCTCGTTGCCTGGCGCCTTGGTGCACTGTGACGAGACTGCCAGCACAGACGGCGCGCTCACACGTTCGCTGTTGCCTGAACTGCACCTGTTGGAACCAGTTTGGGCGTCGCCCGTCTCCTGGCGCGAGAGCACCGTCCTGCTGCAACAGGGAGAGGGTGCGCCTCTCGTCGGACGATTGGCGTTTGAAGCAGCCGAGATCATTGCAGTGACATCGGCGGACGGCGCAAGGACGTTCGTCGCCGGACAGGATTTTCAGCTGGGGGAGGACCGGCGCACATTGTTGTTTGCCAGTGATGCACCTGTCCCGTTTATCAAGCAGAGTGACCTGTTTCCCTCGACCGGGGCGCCCGACAGTTATCAGCATCGCGCCGGACATCCTGACCAGAGTCTGCTCTATCACAAGGGAAGCTGGTTTCACGAACGGCAGCTGGAAGTCACGTATCGTCGGGCGGAGACGAATTGGCCGGGCGAACCGCCCTCGTGGGACGAAGGCGGCCTGCCGCGGACGTTGGCACGACTGCGCGCGGGGCAAACACTTCGGATCGGAGTCAGCGGCGACAGTATTGCGGAAGGTGGTGACGCCTCTGGACTGCACATGGCGCCTCCGCACATGCCCGCGTTTCCGGAGCTCGTGGCGGCTCAGCTGGAGTCCAGTTACAGCAGCGAGATCGTGCTGCGAAATCGCGCCGTGGGAGGCTGGAGCATCGCCAACGGGAACGACGATCTCGACAATCTGCTGGACGAAAACCCCGACCTGATCATCGTCGCCTACGGCATGAACGACGTCGGTCGGCGCGATCCCGAATGGTTTCGGGCTCAGGTGGAGACGTTCGTGTCACGCGTGCGCGCCGCGAATCCGGCGATCGAAATGATTCTCGTCGCTCCGATGCTCGGCAATGCCGAATGGGTCCACACGCCGCGTGACATGTTCGCCAGGTATCGTGATGTCCTGCAGGCGCTGACTGGTCCCGGAATCGTGCTGGCCGATCTCACATCCGTCTGGGAAGTCCTGCTGCGGCACAAACATGATCTCGATCTGATTGGCAACGGACTGAACCACCCCAATGACTGCGGCCACCGCCTCTATGCGCAGACGATTCTGAGCTGTCTCGTGCCGACGCCTTCCTCGCAAACTCTCTCCAGGCTGCGAGCCGGCGAGCCGGTGCGGATCTGCTGTTTCGGCGACAGCGTGACAGGTCTGTATTACCACACGGGAGGCAACCGCGCGTACACCGACATGCTGGGGCTGGCGCTCAACAGGGCATTCCCTGACGCGAAGATCGAGACGATCAATGCCGGAGTCAGCGGGCACACCACAGTCGACGGCCTGGGGCGGATGGAGCGTGACGTCCTGCAACACAACCCGGCACTCGTGACAGTGATGTTCGGCTTGAACGACATGGCGCGCGTCCCGCTGGATCAGTACCGCGCGAATCTGGAGACGATTATCGACCGCTGTCATGCAATCGGCGCCGACGTGCTGCTCTGCACGCCCAATGACGTGATCACAACGACCGGTCGTCCTGTTGAGAAGCTTGTGCAATATTGCGATGCGGTGCGCGAGGTGGGGCGCGCACGCCACGTCGCGGTCTGCGACTGCTACAACGACATGGAAGCGTTGCGCGGCGTCGATGCACTCGCCTGGCGGCTGCTGATGAGCGATGAGATCCATCCCAACATGGACGGTCATCAGCGGATCGCCGAAGCGCTGACCCGCTCAATCACAGGTCAGCATGTCTCGCTGGCCGACGTCGATCCCCCCACGCCAGCCATTGCCCGGACATTGTCGCGCCTGGCAGCGAAGCAATCGATCAAGATTCTCGCCATGCCGCCGCTGGACGAGCTTATTGAACCGGTTCTCAAGGGAGCTTATCCCGATGCCATGCTCGAAATAACCCCGTGGCCTACGGATGACAAGAGCCTGGCCGACATCGAGTTGGACGCCAAAGCACGCGTGCGTGAGTTCCGACCCGATCTGGTGTTGATCGCCGTCCCCAGCAGCGCCGGATTCGAGTCGCAGGAGTCCTTTATCCACAGCTACATCTGGATCATGAACTGGTCGCTCAGCTTCGGAGCCCAGGAGTGGGACTGCGTTGTGGTGCATCCCTCGCTGTCGGATCCCGATCATGCGGATGCAGACTACGATCCACTCATTCGTCATCTGGTCCGCGGACAGGATCTGACGCTCGTCGATCGCCCTGCCAATGATCAACGGCCGGCGGGCGAGATTCTTATCGATTGGTTTCGCGGTCAACGGCCCTGAAGCGAAACCCTGCCGGCGAACGACTCGTCGACAGGGTTATCGAGTGAGGGGAAGGCAGGCAGTACTATGCCTGCTAACCGCTGGGCACTGTTAATCAGAGAGCGCGAGAGTTCGTTACCTGTTTGGCACGAGCGCCAGTCCGGAATGTGGCTTTCCGGGATGGACCCCGGGCCGGACAAAACGAACCAGAGAGCGCCCCGAGAACGGGGCTTCAAGAGTGGCTACGTCGCCAAGTCTTTGACCCACTGCGGATTTGCGTCCATCAATGCGAAAACGCCGGAAGCTCTCGCTCTCGGAGTTTCGTGTTAACCGGTGGGGAGCGACAATTCTGCTACCCAAGTTGAGGCTCTCCTGCGCTCAGAAAAGAC
>JAEUIG010000504.1 GCA_016795125.1 Planctomycetaceae bacterium
GAACTCGCGCTGCTGACCACCTGGATTCGCGGCGGCGCAGCGATGCCTGCGGATCGTGCGGAGACGGAACCCGCCTTGGGGCACGCGGCCACGCCGGAAGGGCTGGTGCACTCTCGCGCGACCCACTGGGCCTATCAGCCCGTCCGGACGGCCTCGCTGCCGCCCACGCGGGACCAGCCATGGGCCAGGAATCCGGTCGACCTGTTCGTGCTGGCGGCCCAGGCAGCGCGCGGCCTGTCTCCCAGCCCGACTGCCGATCGGCGGACCCTGCTGCGGCGTGTCACGTACGACCTGATCGGCTTGCCGGTGGCCGTCGAGGACGTCAAGGCGTTCGAAAGCGATTCCGCTCCCGACGCCTGGCAGCAGCAGATTGAACGCCTGCTGGCGTCGCCCCATTACGGCGAGCGGTGGGGCCGGCACTGGCTCGACATCGCGCGCTACGCCGACACCAAGGGGTACGTATTCACCGAAGAGCGCAAGTATCCCTATTCGTACACCTATCGCGACTACGTCATTGATGCGTTCAATCGCGACTTGCCGTTTGACCAGTTCGTACTGGAACAGCTCGCTGCCGACCAACTGGGGGGCGAGACCTCGTCCCTGGCGGCGATGGGCTTCCTGACGGTGGGCCGGCGTTTCGGCAATAACCCGCACGACATCATCGACGATCGGATCGACGTCGTTTCGCGCGGCCTGCTCGGGCTGACGGTCGGCTGCGCCCGGTGCCACGATCACAAGTACGATGCGGTCCCGACGGACGATTACTATTCGCTGTACGGTGTGTTCGCGAGTTCCACCGAGCCGGCCGACCTGCCGCAGATCGGTGAACCTGCCGATCACGAAGCGTATCGAATCTACGAGGAAGAACTGGCACGGCGGCAGGCGGCCGTGGATCAGTTCGTCGCCGCGTGCCTCGTTGAGTATCGCGACGAGCTGCGGTCCCAATCCGGCTTGTATCTGCTGGCCGCCTCGCGGCCGGAAGGCGAGCAGGGGGACCTCGACGTCAAGCAGCAGATCGTCCGCCGCTGGCGAGACTACCTGGTTGCGACATCGCAGCAGCAGCACCCTGTCTGGGGTGCGTGGCACACATTGATGGCTCTGCCCACCGGGGAGTTGGCCGCTGCGGCAGGGCCGATCATCGCGGCGCTCACCGACTCCGGCGACTCGCCATTGCGAACGAACGCGCAGGTCAAGCAGGCGTTGCAGTCGTCCAGCGTGTCATCGCGGGACGACGTTGCGCGGATTTACGGCCAAGTACTGTCCGGCGTGCAGACTGAATGGACGACACTTCGTGCCAGTGGCGCGACGGCGTTGCCTGATCCGCAGAGAGAAGAGCTGCGGCAGGTGCTGTATGCCGAGACCGGCCCGATTCCAGTGGCGGACGATCAATTGCGACGACTGCTCGGCCGCGACAAGCGGAATCGAATCCAGGAGCTGGAACGGGAGGTCGCAGGGCATCAGGCGACTTCGCGGGGAGCGCCGCCGCGCGCGATGGTCCTGCTGGACGCTGCTCAGCCCACGCAGCCGCACGTCCTCATCCGCGGCAATCCCGGGCGTCAAGGCAACGAGGTGCCGCGACGGTTTCTGCAGGTGCTGCAGCCGGAGCCGCGCTCTTTCCAGAACGGGAGCGGCCGGCTCGAACTGGCCCAGGCGATTGTTGATCCCCGGAATCCGCTGACGGCGCGAGTCATCGTCAACCGGGTCTGGCAGCATCACTTCGGGCAAGGGCTGGTTGGCACGCCCAGCGATTTTGGCGTCCGTGGCGAGCCGCCCTCACATCCCGAACTGCTGGACTGGCTGGCCGACGGCTTGATCAAGCACGGCTGGTCGCTTAAGTGGCTCCATCGCACATTGTTGTCATCGGCAACGTATCAGCAGACGAGTGACGATCGGCCGGACGGTCAAAGTCTCGATCCGGAAAATCGCCTGCTGTGGAAGATGAATCGCCGACGCCTGGAGTTTGAGCCGTTGCGCGATTCCCTGTTCGCTGTCGCGGGGCAGCTCGACGACCGACTGCATGGACAGCCGGTCGACCTGTTCGCGCCGCCCTACGCCGGACGGCGTGCGGTGTACGGCTTCATCGATCGCCAGGACCTGCCCGGCACGTTGCGCGTGTTCGACTTCGCGAATCCCGATGTCAGCATGGCCGGGCGAGCGGAAACAACAGGGCCGCAGCAGCTGCTGTATCAGATGAACTCACCCCTGGCGGTCGCATGCGCGCAACGGCTGGCCGCCCGGGTGCAAGCCGACGCGCCGGGCAACCCGTCCGCGATGATTGAACTGCTGTATCAACGCGCCTATGCGCGCGCGGCCGAACCGGAAGAACTGTCATCGGCAGTGGAGTTTCTCAGTTCCAACCCAACAGTCGGAGAAGTCGCGCCGCAGGCCGGACAGCTTACGCGCCTGGAGCAACTGGCGCAGGCCCTGCTCCTTGGCAATGAGTTTGTGTTCATCGATTGAGATCGGATGGGTCGGCGCAGCGCTCCCGCACACGGGACCATGCAAGCTGGAAACACAGAATCGAGCGTCATGTCGAACTGCGACGAACAACAGAGGCGTGGGGCAATCGGGATCTCGCGCCGCGAGGTGCTGGCACGCTCGGGAATGGGGCTGGCATCCCTGGCATTGGGGGGGATGCTCGCCGATCAGGGACTGGTGACGCCGGCCCTGGCCGGTGCGGACGCCAATCCGATGCTGCCCCGGAACCCGCATTTCCCGGCCAAAGCCCGGCATGTCATCCACCTGTTCATGAACGGCGGGCCGTCGCATGTCGACACGTTCGATCCCAAGCCGCTGCTGCAGAAGCACGCCGGGCAGAACCTGCCAACGGAGAATCTCCGGACCGAGCGCAAAACCGGCGTCGCGTTCGGGTCACCGTTCCGGTTCCAGAAATACGGAGAGAGCGGGATTGAAGTCAGTGAGCTGTTCGCACGCACCGCCGAGTCGATCGACGACATCTGTGTCATTCGATCGATGCACGCCAACGTGCCGAATCACGAGCCGTCGCTGATGCTGATGAACTGCGGCGACCAGACGCAGGTCCGCCCCAGCGTCGGTTCGTGGATCACCTACGGACTCGGCACGGAGAATCAAAACCTGCCGGGCTTCGTTGCGATGTGCCCGCGGGGCTACCCGATCAAGGATGCGGAGAACTGGCAGTCGGCGTTCCTCCCCGGGGCCTATCAGGGAACCTACGTGGATTCACAGCACACGGAGGTCGACCGACTGGTGGCGAACATTCGCAACGATGCGTTGCCGAAGCCGGAGCAGCGTCGGCAACTGGACCTGGTGCAGCAGATGAACCGGCGGCACGCCGAGCGCAGGCAGCAGGACGCTGCGCTCGAATCGCGAATTCACGCGCTGGAACTCGCGTACCGGATGCAGATGGAGGCGACGGACGCGTTCGATATTGAGCAGGAACCGAAGCACATTCGCGAAATGTACGGCGACGGGACGCAGGCCCGCCAGATTCTCATCGCGCGCCGGCTGATCGAACGCGGCGTGCGGTACGTACAGCTCTGGCACGGCCAGGGGCAGCCGTGGGACAGCCACGATGACCTGGAAGTCAATCACCGCCGGCTGGCCAGCGAGTGCGACCAGGCCATCGGCGCATTGCTGAAGGACCTGAAGCAGCGCGGCCTGCTCGACGAGACTCTCGTCATCTGGGGAGGAGAGTTCGGCCGCACGCCGACTGTCGAGATGCCGACTCCCGGTTCCAACGCTGGCAAGATCAACGGCCGCGACCATAACCACTACGGGTTCACAGTCTGGCTGGCAGGGGGCGGCGTCCGGGGAGGACAGGTCTACGGCAGTACGGACGACTTTGGATTCGCCGCCATCGAGGACAAGGTCCACGTGCACGATCTGCACGCCACGGTGCTGCATTTGCTCGGCTTCGACCACACCCGGCTGACTTATCGCCATGCGGGCCGCGATTTCCGCCTCACCGACGTGCATGGCCGCGTCATCGATGCTGTCATGAATTCATGACAGCGCCGCTGGCGTTTGACTGGTCGACCGATTCAATCGCCGGCCAGGAGTGGAGCGCGTCCTTAAACCGATGGCGGTCTCATGGATAGAGCGGGGTTTTGTCAAAGAACTGCCGCGGCTTGAGTTCAAATCCTGCCCAGGCCGTGATGGCCACGCCCTCGCCGGCATTCGTGCCTGCAATCCCGAAGTCTTCATCACGTGCGGCGTGCAGCACGGGAGCGTTGTGCCAGATGACGATCGGGTTTTCGGCGAGCGCCTCGTCGTTCTCGTACGCCGGCAGATCCCGGGGTCGGATTTCCGCTCCGGACTG
>JAEUIG010000226.1 GCA_016795125.1 Planctomycetaceae bacterium
GCGCTCCGCGTTGTTGAGGAGCGCATCGAAACTCTCTGTCCCGGTGAACTGCGGCGTTCGCTGCAACAAGTCGCCGAGGCGAAGCGCCACGTCTCTGATTCGCAGGATCTCCAATCCGGCCACGTTCAGAATGCTGGCCGGCACAGTGCAATCTGCCAGGGACGCGATGACGGCGTTGCAGGCATCTCCCTGCCAGATGACGTTGACGTATCCCATCGCCAGGTCGACCGGCTCATCGCGCACGATCCGCTGCGCCAGGTCGACGAGCACGCCGTAGCGCATCTCGACGGCGTAATTGAGGCGGATGAGGGTCGTCGGCGTGCCATGTTGTTCACAGAAATACTGGAACAGCCGCTCGCGGGCGACGCAGCTCATCGCGTACTCGCCGACGGGAGACAGTGGATCCGTCTCTTTCGATCCGCCGCCGGCGACCGGCGCCAGCCCGTACACGTTGCCCGTTGAGAACGCGACAATCCGGCGGCCGGCGTAGCGATCCGCGACGAGCGCCGGCATCCAGGCATTCATCCCCCAGGTGAGCGGTTCATTTCCCGTCGCGCCGAACTTCATGCCCCCGAGAAAGAACACGTTGGCGGCGTCGGGGAGGCCGGCCACGAAACCGGGATCAGCGAGGTCGCCGGCGATCGTGCCGACGCCCAGCGACTCGAACTCGGCACGAGTGCTGGAATTGCTGAACCGGCTGACAGCGATGATCCGGCGCGCGGAGCCGGCGACTGCGCTGGCGCGCTGCAACATGCGAATGAGCGCGGGGCCCATCTTGCCGGCGGCGCCCAGGACGATGATGTCCCCGCCCGTGCGCCGGAGCGAATCGATTGCGGCGGGACCAGGTCGGCTCTGCAGCTCGTCCAGCTGCTCGACGGTGTCAATCGCTGCCGGCCACACGTCAGGCAACCTCCTCACGCTTCGTCGCGGGCCGCGGCGGCAGTAACGACTTTCGAATCGAGCCAGGCCGACGTCTGCTTCAGGCCGGCGTACCCCTCCCATTGAGCGACAACTTCGCCGTCCTTGAACAGCAAGAGCGTTGGGAAGGCGCTCAGCTCGTATCGCTCCGCCAGTTCGCCGTAGTCGTCGATATCGACCTTGCCGACCTTGACCTTGTCGCGGTAGTTCACCGACAGGTGCGCCACGACCGGCTTCATCTTCTGGCAGGGCGGACACGCGGCAAACCAGAAATCCACGAGGACGTACCCCGAGTGGTCGAGCACCTCCTGCTGAAAATTCGCATCGGTGAGAGTGACCTCGATGCCGTCAATCGGCGGTGGCGCCGGTTCCGGACGCGTCAGGTACATCAGGATGCACTGCACAACGGCCACGATGAACAGTCCCAGCACGACGTAGCGCATCGAGCTGCGGGCCGGAGGTGATGTCGGTGCGGGCATCAGCGAATCACGTTCTACGAACAGACCAGGCGTCGAGTTTCGATCGAATCAACTACGTAGCAGCGTCTTCCGGCGGCGGCATCGACAGCATGCGGGCGGCGCGCAGCGTGTATTCGAGTCCGCTGTAGACCGTGATGGCCACGGCTAACCAGAGGCAGGCGTCGCGCAACACGAGAAACGCCGACTCCGAAAGCCAGGGTGTCAGCCAGGCATTAAACTCCGGGCTCAGCGACAAGAGGCACGCTGGAACCGCGATGCACTGCAGAATCATCTTCAGCTTGCCGCTCCATTTCGCGGAGAAGTCCTGGCCCCGCTGCTCCAGGAACGTGCGCAGGCTGGTGATGAACATCTCCCGGGCCAGAATCAGAAACGTGATCCAGGCCGTCACTCCGCTGGCCGGCCACTTCTGCAGAAAAATAAACGCACCGCAGATGATGATCTTGTCGACGAACGGATCGAGAATCCGTCCCAGCACGGTGACGAGCCCGTACTTGCGGGCGATGTAACCGTCCACGAAATCCGTGCAGGCCGCGACGGTAAAGACGGCGGCGGCTGTCCGCCACCAGCCGCCGATGTCGATCAGCACGAACAGGACGATCGACAGCACCAGCCGGCTGAGCGTAATGATGTTCGGCGCATTCAGCGCCTGGTGGCGCAGCCGGACGGCCGCCTCGCCGGCACGGGACGTCTCGAGAATCTGCGGTCCCGTGGGCATTCGTCGCGAGGCTTGATCGACAAACAGGCTGGCCGATGCGGCAGCTCTACTCCGCCGCCATTCCGATCAGATCATAGTCCTGCCGACCGCCGATCTCTACGGGAATCCGCGCGCCGACTGCCAGCCCCGTTCCCTGCACCAACACCGAGCCGTCGATCTCCGGAGCATCGGCATAAGTGCGCCCACTCCACGTTTCGTCGTCGAGCTGCTCGTCGATCAGGCAGTCGAGCTCGTACCCCACCAGCGAATCTCCGAACGCGAATGCGATCTCCTGCTGCACCGCCATCAGTTCGTCGCGGCGGGCATCCGTCACATCGTCCGGCACGTGCCCTTCCAGCTTCATCGCGGGCGTGCCCGGCTCCGGCGAGTACGTGAATACTCCCATCCGCTCAAACTGCGTCTCGACGACGAAATCCCGCAGTTCCTCGAACTGCTCATCGGTTTCCCCGGGGAAACCGACGATGAACGTCGTCCGCAACACCAGGTTCGCGATCCGTTCGCGCAGCTTCTCGACCAGCTCGATCGTTTTCTCACGGTTCACGCGCCGCTGCATCCGCTTGAGCACCTGGCTGTTGATGTGCTGCAGCGGCATGTCGAGGTACGGGACGATCCGCCGGGAGCCGGCGATCTGGTCGATCAGCCGATCCGTGAAGTTGACCGGGTACAGGTACATCAGCCGCAGCCAGTCGATTCCGTCGACCTCTTCCAGCGCCTGCAGCAACTCCACCAGCCGGACTTCTCCGTACAGATCCATGCCGTAGTAAGTCGTGTCCTGAGCCACGAGGATCAGTTCGCGGACTCCGTCGGCGACCAGTTCGCGGGCTTCGGCCACCACGGCCTCGATCGGCTTGGTGACATGTTTGCCGCGCATCTTCGGAATCGCACAGAACGTGCACGTCCGGTCGCAGCCTTCGGAAATCTTGAGATACGCGTAGTGTTGCGGAGTGATGCGGAGTCGCGCGCGGTCGTCCTGGGCGCGGATCGGCGCCGGGCGGAAGAGCTGCCGCTGTTCGCGAATGCCGCCGATGAGCCGGTCGGCGACGCGGTGGATTTCGTCGCGCCCCCAGACGCCGACGATGTGGTCGATGTCCGGCATTTCGTCGATCAGGGAACCGCCGACGCGCTCCGGCAGACACCCGGCAACAATCACCCCCTTGGTGCGGCCGACCTTTTTCAGGTCGAGCATCTCGCGGATGACTGTCTTCGACTCATCCCGAGACTGCTCGATGAACCCGCAGGTGTTGACGATGACGAAGTCGGCGCCGTCAGGCTCGGTGACCAGCGTGTAGCCGTCGAGCGCCAGCGCGCCCAGCATCTTCTCGCTGTCCACCAGATTCTTGGGGCAGCCCAGCGATACGAAGGCGTATGTGCCCTTGCTGAATTCGGCCGGCGGCGCGGTCGGGGACGAGTCGGACGAGACGATTGGCAGGTCAATGGTCGGCACGAGCAGGCAAATCGATCAAGATTTCGGGTCGAAGGGCGAACGGCAGGGGCCGTCGCCGGGACATCTGATCTTAAACGATGGCCTGTTCCGTGGCGACGGCTGCATAATCTGCGCCGTGTCCGGGTAGAATGCTCTCGCCCCGTAAACACGGTATGTCGTACTACTGGGCAATTTCACGCACCATCGGAGTAAACCATGCGACCCGCCGGTTTGACCGCAGTGTGCATTCTTTCGCTGGTTTTTGGCGTGCTGGGAGGGTTCAGCTTCGTTGGCGGCGTGATGGCGACGTTCCTGCAGCCGGTCATTCTCGATATGACGGAGTGGATGCAGGCCAAGATCGTGTCGGCCCAGCCGCCGCAGATGCAGCAGCAGTTCAACCAGCAGCTCGCGGGCCAGCAGCAGATGATGCGCGAGACCGTCGCCGTCCAGCGGCGGTGGATGCCCGTGATGCTCGGCAGCCTGCTGATTGTGGGAGCGGCCGCCGTGGCCTTGATCGTCGGCGCGATTAAAGGGCTGGGCCTGAAGCCGCGCGCCCATCACTGGCTGATCGCCGGCATGGCGGCCGGAATCCTGCATGCGCTGCTGTCCGGCTACGTCGGGGCCGGCATCCAGCAGGAGTCGCAGGTCATTACGATGCGCTACGTGAATCAGACGCTGCAAGCTTCGCCAGGTGGTGCGAATCCGGCAGCGCGGGCCATGACGACCAACTTTGCACAGGCCGGCACGGCGATCGGAATGGCGTTTATCTTCGGCTGGGCCCTGCTGAAATGCGGAATCTATGCCGTTGGCATCGGTTACCTGCTCACCCCGCGCATTCGTCAGCTTTTTGAAGGAGACGGATCCGAACGCGCGATCATCGACGCACTCTCGGCCAAACCGTCGTGACCAACCGACGCAGTTTTCGTATCTATCCCGCACATGAAGCACTGCTCTTCGCGGGGGCGCCAATCGAGGGAGAGGGCGGCGGCCGATGCGTTGCTTGTCGATCAATGCCGACCGGCCGATGCGGCTCGGCAGGAGCCTCGTCCTCCCGGCACGCGGCTCGGCCCGGTTGCTGGCGTTCCCACCACGACTGAGGGGGCGTCGTTGAGCAGCGCCCTCGCTGGCGCTGCGGGCTGGTAGGTCCGGCTCTACAGTTGCTGGCCGCCGGTGACGTGCAGGATTTCGCCCGTCACGTATTCCGATTTCAGCAAGTACACCAATGCGTCGGCGATCTCGCCGGGATTGCCGGTGCGTTGCAGCGGGTTCGATCGGCCGAGTGCCGCAAATTCGGCGGGTGATGCCCCCGGTGCCGGGAGAATCGCACCCGGAGCGATCGCATTGACCTGGACCTGCGGCGCCAGTTCCTGGGCGAGGATTGTGGTCATCGCGACGAGCCCTGCCTTCGAGACGGTGTACGCCAGGTGGCCGACGCCGGGCCGCAGGGCGCGCCAGTCCACGATGTTCACGATGTGCGTTGGTCGACTTCCATCGAGCTGCGCGGCAAACGCGCGGCTCAGGCAATATGGCGCCTTGAGGTTGATGTCCAGATGCCGGTCCCAGTTGTCGCCATCCGTGTCCGACAGGCGGCCACGCTCGAAAATCGCGGCGCTGTTGACGAGCACGTCCACGCGGCCGAATTCCCGCACGGCATGCACCACGATCTGCTCGGCGGACGTCATGGCCTCCCGCAGATCCGCCTGGACGGACGTGGCGCGGATTCCGCGGCGGCGCAAAGCGGCGACGGTCTCGACGGCCGCCGCGGACGAGCCTCCATAGTGAATGCAGACATCCATGCCTTCTTCCGCCAGGCGTTCGGCCAGCGCGCGTCCGAGCCGCGTTGCGCCGCCGGTCACGATCGCCGCCTGTCCGCGTAAGTTGCGCATCGTGTGGTCCGTCTGCCGCCGGCTACTCGGAAAGCAACGTCAGCAGGGCCTCGCGCAGCTCGTCGTCGCTGGTACGTCCTCGGCCGGTCTGCTTGCCGGTGAGCCCGTTCGGCGACGTCCTGGGATTGCGGATGTCGGTCGAGTTGAGCATCCGCAGGATCTGGCGATAGGCGTCGCGTTCGGCGGTAAAGTCTCCCTGCGACTGGCGCACGAGGGCTTCGCGCAACAGGTCCTGGTAGGGGAGCAACGTCCGCTGCGGATCGCCGTAAAACTCCTGCAAAGCGGCGCGGGCCTCGGCGTGCTCGCGGCGATCGGCGGCGGACCGTGCTTCGGGATCGATGACCAGCATCAGCAGCGAGACAATCAGGCTGCTCGCCAGCACGCCATACAGGACGAGTGGATTCGACTTGCGGGCCTCGCGCCGCTCGCGCGGCTGCTCTTCCGCCAGTTCGGCGAGTTCCAGTGCGGGGAGCTGTCCGTCTTCTCCGAGTTTGACGAGCGGGTCGCCGGTCCGGTCGTTGATGAACCGCGCGATCTGGGGGCGAACGTCGCCGTTACGGCCGCGGCGACGCGTGCGTTCGCCGTTCTTCGTCGCGCTGCGCACCTTTCCCGGCAAGGGAGCGGGCGTGGGGGTCGAATCGGCGCTGCCCGGGAGCGGAGTTTCGTGGCTGTCGAGCCGCAGAATTGTTTTTGTGCCGAGCTGAATCATGGCGGTGCGCGGCAGCCAGACCCAGCGTTCGGGAGGGATGTCGTTGCCGTCGACCTGGACGGCGCCCGATTCCGGAGAATAGATCGCAAACCGGCCCTGCCGCCGGACGATGCTCGCCTGGTGGTCGGCCAGCGCACCGTCGCTCAGAACCACCTGGTTATCGGCGCCGCGGCCGATGTGGACCAGGTCGTCGCTGAGCGGGAATGCACGCCCCGTATCAGGACCGTCGGTGACGGTGATGGTGGCTGCCGGTGACATCGTTCACATCATAGCTTAGAGAGGACCGCCGTCA
>JAEUIG010000547.1 GCA_016795125.1 Planctomycetaceae bacterium
CCCCTTCGCCGCCGGCAGCTTCGATGCCGTGCTCTCGTTTGCGGTCTTCGAGCACTTGCACAACCCGTTCCTGGCGATCCGGGAAGTCAGCCGCATCCTGAAGCCGGGGGGCGTGTTCGTCGGCGTCGTGTCGCAGGGCGAGCCGTTTCACGAATCGTATTTCCATCACACGGCCTGGGGCGTCATTGCGCTGGCGGCCAGCACAGGAGAGCTGGACGTGGTGCAGATGTGGCCCAGCCGCGACACGCTGCTCGCCCTGGCGCGCATGAGCCGGTACTCGAAGGTCGTGAAACTGAGCCTGCGGATGCTGGACGTGTTCAACCGCAACACGCCGTTCCTGACGCCGCGCAAAATGCGCTGGCCGGCCAAGCTCAGGGCCATCGACGAAGTGAATCGGGCCGGGAGCATCGGGTTTGTGATGAAGCGCCGTTGACCCGGTCGGGAGATCGGCGACAACGCGTGATGCATCGCTGGAAGATCGGGAGTGGCAGCGAACACATCGCCGGACTGAGATCATGGGCGACGATCCCGCGGATGGCCGATCGCAACGACGCTGGCTCCGGCCGGCAGGGTGTCTGCTCGCGCTGTTGATGCTGGCCGGTACAGGGACATGGCTTGTCGGGGCGGTGCGAGACGCGCGCGAGGCGGCGCGGTCGACACAATGTCGCGGACACTTCAAATACCTGGCGCTGGCATTTCACACTTACCACGACACCTACGGCTGTTTCCCCCCGGCATACGTCGCCGATGCCGATGGGAAGCCGATGCACAGCTGGCGCGTGCTCCTGCTGCCGTTCGTGGATCAGGCCAAGGTCTACGAGCAATACCGGTTCGACGAGCCGTGGGATTCTCCGCACAATCGGACGCTGGCAAGCAAGATCTATGCGCCGCTCTATCAGTGTCCCAGCGGAGCGCATTTTGAAACGACGACCCACACGGACTACGTGGTGATCGTCGGACCGGAGACGCTCTTTCCCGGCACGACGACGACGCGGCTGAGTGACATCGCCGATGGAAGTGAGCACACGCTGCTGCTGGTCGAGATTGCGAACTCGGACATCGACTGGATGGAGCCGCGGGACCTGCGCGCCGACGAGATGAGCTTTGCGCTGAATGATCCAGGGCATCCATCGATTTCGAGTCCGCACCCGCGCGGTCCGTGCGTGGCGCTTGCCGACGGGAACGTGCGACACTTGAACGCTCCGGTAATCCCTTCGACGCTTGAGGCGATGACAACCATCGCCGGCGGCGAGCCGGCCACCTTGGAATGACCGGCGAATAGCGCCAGGACACATCGACTGCCATGCTGCCGCGCACACTCGAACCTGAAGTCATGGACACCGCCGAGGAGGCGGCGGACTATGACGCGATGGATCACTCGGGCGTGAACCGGGTGTTTGCCGGCGACTTTGTCGCGGCTCTGAACCGGGGGCTGACGCCGCCCGGCTCGCCGCTGGGTGTCCTCGATGTCGGCACGGGGACGGCGCTGATTCCCATTGAACTGGCTGCGCGGTCACTCGGCTTTCAGATCACCGCGATTGACCTCGCGGAGGAGATGCTGGTGCTCGGCCGGCGGAATGTGGAGCGCGCCGGGTACGCCGACTGCATCTCGCTGGAACTGGTCGACGCGAAGGGACTGCCGTTTGCCGACGGAACATTCGATGCCGTGATGTCGAACAGCATCGTGCATCACATACCGGAGCCGCGCGCGGTGTTCGCCGAGATGTGGCGCGTCTTGAGGCCGGGCGGGCTGATGTTTGTCCGCGATCTGCTGCGGCCGGAGACAGGCGAGGACGTCGAACGGATCGTCGCGACGTACGCCGGTAACGAGTCGCCGCGGCAGCAGCAGTTGTTCCGACAGTCGCTGCATGCGGCGCTGACGGTGGATGAGGTGGGGGAGCTGCTGGCGGAGATTGGAATCGGGGGAGGGAGACCTGCGGTCGGGGGATGTGGCTCGGTCGGAGACCGGCCACAACTGCACCCGGACCGCTCACATCTGGACCGTTCACATCTGGACCGTTCACATCTGGACCGGGCACGACCGGCGGCGGTGTCGCAGACATCGGATCGGCACTGGACAGTCGTGGCGTGGCGCGACGTCCCGCCGGGTGGATCCCGGCGGCTCGATGGTTTGTAAGGCCTCGACCGGTTCTGCGGGCAGACGATCTTTGCCAGTCGGTAAAAGTTCGCGCACCGGCCGACTTTGCTGGAGCGTCAAGGTTTGCGGAGTCGATCCAGATTCCGAATTGCCTCGACTGATGAATCCGGCGGCTCCCCCGACGGGAGCTGTTCCAGGATGGTGCATCGCAACGGCCGACCGGTGCTTCCATGATGAACTTCACACGAGAATCCCCCCATCCGCGGTTGTGCGTCGTCCGGCGCGACGTGGCCGAGCACGTTGCCCAGGTGGACCGCGCGTTGCGCGAGAACCGGCTCGCGCGCGCCGGAACGCGATCCGTCGATCAGCGGCTGTCGGACCGGATGGCCGATCTGTCGCGACGCCTGCAATCGGCGACCAGCGCTCCGCTTGCGGACCTTCCGGCGATTGGCAGTCCGGTTCGATCCGTGCGGCCGCGGCGAGTTCCTGAAGGCGCACGGCGGCGCCGCAGCAGGAGCGCGACGGCGGCCGATGCAGTTCCCCTCGCGACCTCACCTCGTCAGCCGCGGCTCAGACTCTACTCCCCCCCCTCTCCGGTCTGAGCCGCGTTGGGGGCTGATCGACAGTGACATTCCCTCGGGTGACACCCGCTCGCTCAAGATGACGGCAACTGCAAATCGCCGATCGGTGGAGTGGGTGAACCAACGAGGTCCTGCAGCGCGCCTGCGACTGGCGGATGCGGGATTTCGGCGGTGAGTTTGGGAAATTGCCGGCGCGCAATCGGGCACGCAGCGCCCAAGCGGGTCGAGTCACAGGGCCTCAAGCGGTGGCGGCGGGGGCGGCCGCTGCGGGAGCGGGGGATTCAGCCTGCGGCTCTTCCGGCTTGGAAGGCGTCGCACCACCGGCGTCCTTGAGGACGTACAGCGGGTGGTTGCCGAACTTCTGGTTGCACTTGGGGCACTTGGTTTTGGCGATGCCCTTGCCGTCCTTGCCGCCGAACTTGGCGCGGGCGCGACCCTCTTCGCTCATCACCACGGGGCACTTGTCGCACTTCCAGCCGGCAACAATCACCTGGACGGTCGGGTCGGCCTGGTAGAACTCGAGGTTCTTGAGCGACTTGACGGGCGTTGACTGGTAGTGGCACTTGCCGACGATGTCGAACTCGTCGGTTGCGGGAATGCCGCAGCCGGCGCCGAAATCTTCCAGACCCGGCACCTGGCGCAGGAAATCGGCCAGCTTGCGGAACTGCGTGATTCCCAGCGAGACGTAATTGGGAACTCCGTCGTCTCCCAGCGGGAGCATGACGGCAATGCGGCCGGCGCCGAACACAGGAATGCCGTGAAACAGCGACTGGGCCCGCGAGGCCGCGGGTTGCACAACGCGCAGCTCCTGCAGATGCTCGGCCGTGTAGGACTGCGAATCGCCGCCGGGCGCGGCGGACAACGGCTTGTTTTCCTGGAGATGTACGCGGACAGCCGTGCGGGTTTCCGCTTTCTTTTTGTCCGCGCCGCCGCCGAACAAGCCGCCCGCTTTCTTGGCGAGGCTGATGCGGACGAATCCGTCGGAGGTGAAGGCGAAATCCTGCTCGGTGAAGTCCTTGAGCAGGCTGTCGGCCTTGAGCTTGAGTTTCTCCGGCGGCACAACGTGCACGTGCAGGTCATCAAACCACTGGCGTCCGACGGCCACCGCGGTCGTCGCGGCCGTTTCGGCAGCGGCGGCTACGGCCTGCTTGAGGGACGAGAAATCGGGCGGATCGAGCGGGACGAAGAAGGGCGCACGGCAGCGGGGGCAGCGGCCCTGCATCCCGCGATGCTGTTCCTTGACTTCAATGCGGCAGCCGTAGGGGCAGAAGATGATGAAGCCGCCCGGGGTTTTGGCGCCGCCGACCGGCGTGCCGCGCTTTTTCCGGCGTTCGCGATTCTCGACCTGCTCCTGCATGGCGGCGGCAAACAGCACATCGCCGGCGGTGGCGATGGAATGGGCCGTTCCGGCCGGAGGCTCCGCCGCGGGAGCGGGTGCAACGGGGGCCGGAGCGGCCGTCGAAGTGATGGGTTCCAGGTCGCGCAGATCGGCCTGTCGCGAGGTGCTGGTGGTATTCGAACCGAGCTGAAAGTCATCCTCGGTCGCCGTTTCGACTGAAGTGACTTCGCTGTCGGGAACCTGGCTGAAGATCGGGGGTGCAGGGTTGGACTGCATCTCCTGGTAACGCGCCTGCATGGTGGCGTTCATGAACGCGCCGCAGTTCCAGCAACGGACCAGCCCCTTGCGAACCATTTCGCCGCATTCAGGGCACGGCTGCTCGTGCTGCGAGGCCGCCGGGGCCGGCGGGGCGGCGGCCGGTTTTTTCTGGGCAGGAACGGCGGATTTCCCTTTGTCGTTCGACTGGCTCATACTCGTACTCACGAACTCCCGCAACGGGTGACAATGCCGGCATCAAGCCCGGAATGAAACGCGGAGGGGGATTCCCCCAACACCGACTGGACCAACGAATTACGTCAACCACGGAGAAGCACCGGTGTCGTTTCAGTCTAACACCGGCTTCGTCGGGATACACCAGTCATCAGGGAGAATCGCAGAAATCCGGCGCGACCCGCCCGACTCACCCGGAACGACCCACAGCAGTCACCAGCACGACCGTGATATGTACGGGGACGACGGCCGACTTTGCCTGCGATTTTCGGCACATCCATGAACGATTCCCTCACCGATCGATTTGGCCGCCGGATCGCGG
Organism: Planctomycetaceae bacterium; assembly: GCA_016795125.1. GTDB lineage: Bacteria > Planctomycetota > Planctomycetia > Planctomycetales > Planctomycetaceae > JAEUIG01. The sequence goes on from JAEUIG010000547.1 coordinate 4,830, forward strand.
AGATCGCGTCCGCCAGCGATCTGTACGCGACCGAAGCGGTGTCGCGGCTGCTGGCCGCCGCGCAGGAGGAACACGTCAGCGACATCCACCTGCTCCCCGCGGAATCCGACGCCCGCATCA
>JAEUIG010000569.1 GCA_016795125.1 Planctomycetaceae bacterium
ACCCCCGACGTCACCATCGCCGACCTCATTGGCGAGGTCGATCTCATCAAGCATGCAGAAGGCCGGCACCTTGCCAACGAAGACGTCATGCACTTCGGCCTGATCCCGCGCAGCCACCGCGGCATCTTCTGCATGAACGAACTCCCCGACCTGTCTCCGAAAATCCAGGTGGGCCTGTTCAACGTTCTCGAAGAGCGTGACATCCAGATCCGCGGCTTCACCGTTCGCCTGCCGCTCGACCTCTGCCTGGTCTTCTCCGCCAACCCGGAGGACTACACGAATCGAGGCCGCATCGTCACCCCGCTCAAGGACCGCATTGGCTCGGTCGTCCGCACGCACTACCCGCTGACGCGCGACCTCGGCATGCAGATCACCGGCGACAACGCGTGGACAGAACGCGAGGGGGGCGCCGAGGTCGTCGTGCCTGCATTTCTGAAGGAGGTCGTCGAGGAGGTCAGCCGACTCGCACGCACCAGCCCGCATGTCAATCAGGCCTCTGGCGTGTCGGTCCGCATGTCGATCGCCAACTACGAGAACCTGATCTCAAACGCGGAGCGGCGCGCGATCCGCAGCGGCGAGCCGGCAACGATCGCCCGGCCGACCGACCTCGCGTATGCGGCTGCGAGTGCGCGCGGCAAGCTCGAGCTGTCAATGACCGAAGAGTCTGGCGAGGAGGACCGGCTGATTGAGCGGCTGGTCGAAGAAGCGATCAAGGTCGTGTTCGATCAGCATTTCAAACCGCAACAGTTCCAGCCGATCGTCGATCACTTCGAGTCCGGCAACCGCCTGGAACTGGTCGAAAACGCATCGTCGGCCGACGTGCTCGCGAAACTGGAATCGATCAAAGGGTTTCGAAAGGTGCTGGACCGCGCCGCTGCGGAACTGTCGCCGTCGGGAGCAGCAAAGGGACTTGAAGATGCCTTGCTGGTCGCGGTCGCCGAACTCATCCTCGACGGACTGTACGCTCACAACCGCATCAACAAGAAGTCCCGCCGCGCCGGCCCGGTCTACGGCGCGTGATCACCGTACAGAAGGGAACAAGGAAAGAAGGTCTTACAGAAGGTCACGAAGGACACGAAGAAGGGGAAAGACTTTCAGGCTCATCCTTCTGATTGACCTGGATTTGCAGAACCGCAACACTCAGTCGATCCAAGCGTGGCCAGAAGCACCGTTACTTCCTTCTTCTCTTCCTTCGTGCCCTTCGTGACCTTCTGTAAAACTCTTCTGTGCCCATGCAGTTCCGTGAGCAGAATCGAGACGCCTGGGATCAGCTGGCCCGCAGCGGCAGCCAGTTTGCCAATGTGGCGACCGATGCCGAGTGCGCCCAGCCGCTGCTGTCGCTGGATACTCGCGGCTGGCTGCCCGGCAGCGTGAAGGGGCTGGACGTGTTGTGCCTGGCCGGCGGCGGGGGCTGGCAGTCGATCCTCTACGCGTCCGCCGGTGCGAACGTCACCGTCGCCGATCTCTCCCCGGCGATGCTGCACCTCGACGAACGCGAAGCGGCCCGCCGCAACCTCCGCGTGCGCACGCTGGAAACCTCGATGGACGACCTGTCCGCGCTCGGTGATGCGTCGTTCGACATCGTCCATCAGCCGGTCAGCACCTGTTACGTCGCCCGGCTCGCGCCGGTGTACCGCGAGATTGCCCGCGTCCTGCGTCCCGGCGGCCTGTACATCAGCCAGCACAAGCAGCCGACCAGCCTGCAGATCATCGACCGCGACGAGCAGAACCGCTACCGCCTCGGCATCAGCTACTACACCAACGACCCGCTGCCGAAGGTCCTCGACGAGTCGTACCGCGAAGAGGGAACGGTCGAATACCTGCACCGCTGGGAAGACCTCGTCGGCGGCCTGTGCCGCAGCGGGTTCGTCATCGAAGACGTCAGCGAGCCGCGCCGCGGCGACCCGAAGGCCAAGCCCGGGCACTTCAGGCACCGCGGAATGTTCATCCCGCCGTACGTGCGCATCAAGGCCCGCCGCATCGAGTCCCAGCCGGCGCTCGGCGATCGCAGCGCCATCTGGACGCCGGGAGAGTAGGCACCGCCAGATCTACACGGGGCGTCGGCGGATTGCCGCGTGAAGCCCCGGCGGGTCTCTAGACCGTTGGCAGCTCCCATCCCTTGCGGTGTTCGCGTCCCAGGAGATTGTTCGCCTCGGCGTCGTCGAATTTCTCGGCGGCCGCGTCGAACTTCAGCTTCTTCCCCGTCCGCCAGGCGATGTTCCCCAGGTGGCAGATCGTCGAGCTGACGTGACCTGACAGAATCTCCTGGTTCAGCGAGTCCCGCTGCCGTGAGCGCATCGCATCGAGGAAGTTGCGGGAGTGCGCCGCCATGATCTCGTCGTTGCCGGACGTGCCTTCCTTCACCAGCTTGCCCTTGGCGTCGAAGGCCCGCCAGCGGGTGTTGACGATCAGCACCCAGCCGTTCTCCCCGTAGATCGCTGCTCCTTCGGTCGCATCGAACAGCCGAGGCTGCGACCAGAGCCGCATCTCGTACTGCATGATGTGCTGCGGATACTCGTACGAGACGAGCATGGTATCCGGCCACTGCTGGTCGTCGTCGGTAAAGAAGAACTTGCCGCCGGAGCACGACACCGCCTGCGGCAGGTCGTCGAGGCCCATCACGAAACGGCAGTAGTCGAGCCGGTGCACGCCGTCGTTGCCAAGGTCGCCGGTGCCGTAGTCGAACAGCCAGCGCCACGCGCCGCCGACAATCGACGGGTTATAGGCGCGCTCCGTCACCGGCCCCTGCCAGATTTCGTAGTCGAAGCCGGGCGGTACATCGCCGTCCGGCTGCAGGTGCACGGCGCTGCTGTGGTCCGTCTCCCACGCCTTGCCGTAGATCACCTTTCCGATTGCGCCGCTGCGAACGTACTCGCGGGCCTCGTGGAGGAACGGCGCGCTGCGAATCTGCGTCCCCATCTGGACAATGCGGTTGTGCTTGTGGGCGGCATTCACGGCGACGCGCCCTTCGACAATGTTGTGGCTCGCGGGCTTCTCGACATACACGTCTTTGCCGGCGAGGCAGCCGTGGATCGTCAGCAGGGCGTGCCAGTGGTCGGGCGTCGCGACCATGATGCAGTCGACCGAGTCGTCTTCCAGCAGCTCGCGAAAGTCGTTGACGAGCTTCGGCTTTGTGCCGGTGATGTCCTTCATCTGGTCCCCGCGCTCGAGACGGACCGATTCATTGACGTCGCAGATGTGGGTGATGTCGCAGTCCGGATGGGCCGCGAACGCCTGCATCACGCCAAAGCCCCGGCCGCGGACGCCGATGCACGCCATCCGGATCTTGTCGTTGGCGGCGACGGCGCGCGCCGGCAATGCGGCGTTCAGTCCGACTCCGATTCCAAGCGCAGCCGACTGCTGCAGGAACGCGCGACGCGAATGCTGTGGCATGGAGGGGCTCTTGAAGGTGGGATTATGTGGGGCGTGACACGCCCGGATTATGCCGCGCCACCCAGTGGCCGGCAATCCGCCCGACCTGCGTCGCGTCACGCTCAATCGAGGCGTGAACTGAAGTCCACGCGACGAGGGGCGACGATGTCGAGTCTGCCTCCGGTCGTCGCAATCGAAAATCCAGAATCGAAAACCCACAATCCCGCTCTGTCTGTTACGCTGCCTGACAATCGCAGTCCGGAGAGATGCATGCGCGCTCCTCAATCCATCCCGAATTTGTCCGGCATGAATCGCCGGGGCATTCT
>JAEUIG010000570.1 GCA_016795125.1 Planctomycetaceae bacterium
GACGGCTTCGAGTTCGACCAGATGTGAGTCACGCAGGGCTTCGACAAACTCTGCATGGCGGGTATCGACGCAAAGCCAAGACGGCCTCGAGCAGCCCAAAGACGACGGCAAACTTCGCAGTCATCTCTCATTCAGGGCATCGGGTGGTGTTCCCTTGTCGCGGCACACTCTGACTTTGCCTGCGTACTTTGCGAGACTTTGAGTCATTGTGACTGTGCGTCGTTTTCCAGACATCGACCGGTTGACGGAGCAGTCGTGCTTCGAGTCGCACTATCTGTCGGCAGCGGCAACCTAAACTCTCGAAAAGTTGCTCACCACGGAGGGCACGGAGAACACGGAGTCAGGAAGCCGCTCAGGTCTTGCTTTCTCCCTGACCTCCGTGCACTCCGTGGTGAATCTGGCCCGTCAACATGCTGTTGCGCCCCTGATTTCGCAGCCCAACAATTCTCGATGGTCAGACAACTACCGCAACCTCGACCGCGGCCGCCGTCGTCGCCTACAGTACGGTCCCCCAAGGGACCGAAAACCATGCCGACGACCATCGCTCCGCCACGGAAGCTCCGCCGCAAGGACTTCCCCAAGGATGCCAATCTGTGCGAACACTGCACCGCCAAGTGCTGTCGCTACTTCGCACTGCCGCTCGAAACACCGACGGAACTCGACGACTTCAACAACATCCGCTGGTACCTGCTCCACGGTCGGGCGGCGGTGTTCGTGGAAGAAGGCGACTGGTACCTGATGGTCTACGCCGACTGCAAACACCTCCTCGAAGACAACCGCTGCGGCATCTACGAGACCCGGCCGGGCATCTGCCGGAAATACACGACGGATGAATGCGAGTTCGAGGACGACGCCGTGTACGACAAGTTCTTCGAGACGCCGGAACAGGTCTGGGAGTACGCCGAAGTCGTCTGCGGCCCGCACCAGCCCATGCGCAAATTCTCACCGCAGCCGCCGCGGGCGAGCGAGGTGCTGCTGCCGGTCGTCATGTAGGGTGGGCTGTCCAGCGCTATTGTCATCCGTGCCAACCTTCGCTCGAAGAAAAAGAAGTTCACCACGGAGGCACGGAGGACACGGAGAAGCCTTGGTTTTCTCCGTGTCCTCCGTGTCCTCCGTGCACTCCGTGGTGATTCAGGCGTAACGAAACGCACATTCGCTGGCGATTCCGATGCGTGACAACGATCGTTAGTCAGTCCACACCGGTGACTTGTGACACTCATTAAGCCTCAGACTCTCAAGGGCTTCCGCGACTACCTCCCCGGGCCGATGCTGGCGCGCGAGGCGCTCGTCGAGACGGCGCGGCAGGTCTACCGCAGCTACGGCTACAGCCCGATCGACACCCCTGCCCTCGAATACAGCGAAATCCTGCTCGGCAAAGGGGGGGACGAGTCCGACAAGCAACTCTTCCGGTTCAAGGACCAGGGGGACCGCGACGTCGCGATGCGGTTCGATCTCACCGTCCCCTTCGCGCGTTTCGCCGCCGAACACCTCAATGAGATCGGGGTGCCGTTCAAGCGGTATCACATCGGGACGGTCTGGCGCGCGGAGAAGCCGCAGCGTGGCCGGTACCGCGAGTTCATGCAGTGCGACTTTGACACGATCGGCACCGATTCCGCCGCGTCAGACATCGAAACGCTGTTCGTGATTCACGACCTGATCGAGCGGATCGGGTTCACGAAGTTCACGGTACGTGTAAACCACCGCCAGTTGCTGAACGGCCTGCTGGACGTGATCGGGCTGGGGGACAAGTCCGCCCGGGTGCTCCGCGCGCTCGACAAACTCGGCAAAGTCGGACGCGACGCCGTCGCAGCCGAAATGCAGGAGGCCGCCGGCGCTACGGCCGAACAGGCCGCGCGGGTCCTCGACTTCGCCGCCCTCAACGGCGATCCCGCGACGGTCCTCAACGGCGTCGAAGCACTGCTCGGCGGCAACGAGCGCGGCATGGCGGGCGTGACGCTGCTGCGCGATCTGTTCGCAGCGGCTGAACGTGCCGGACTGCCGCGGGAGCGCATTGCGCTCGACGTGTCGATCGCCCGCGGCCTCGATTACTACACCGGCACGATCTACGAGACGTTCCTGGGGGACCTGCCGCAGATCGGCAGCATCTGCTCGGGGGGCCGATACGACAATCTCGCCGCGCTGTTCACGAATCAGCCGCTGCCGGGCGTGGGGGCCAGCCTGGGCCTGGACCGGCTGCTCGCAGCCATGGAAGAACTCAAGTTGCTATCCGGAGAACAGACGCCGGCGCCGGTGCTGGTCGTGCAGTTTGATGAATCCCGCGTGGCCGAATACCTGCGGATCGGCCGCGTGCTGCGTGCGGCCGGGCTCGGCACCGAGGTGTTTCCGCAGGCCAGGCCACTCAAGAAGCAGCTGCAGTACGCGGATCGCAAGGGGTTCCGCGCGGCGCTGATCGCGGGTGAGCGAGAGTTCGCCGAAGGGGTCTGGCAGGTCAAAGACCTGCGGGCTCAGTCCCAGCAGACCGTCGCCGAGGACGCACTGGTGGCGACAATCGCCGCTCTGGTGCGACAGTGAATTCATTCGCACAGTTCCGCTCAGGCCCAGGATTGCTCGGTCTTTTATTAGGCCCGGCGTTTACGCCGGGTTTCGTGACGCGTGTCTGCTGGCCTGAGCCTCGTTCACGAGGCTTCTCGCTGTTCAATGCGGAATGCAGCGAGAAGCCCGGTGAACCGGGCTCAGACGGTCAGCATCTGCCATGTCACCCGGCGTGAACGCCGGGCCTAATAACACTCCGTGGTGATTCTCGCGCTACGAAACGCAGCTACTTTGGCGATTGCTGCCTGACAACGACTGATCGTCAGACCATTGGTCATCCTGCGCGAACCGATCGTACGCGATTGAATTTCGCGGCGGTGGCGGGAGATCGGTCTTGATTTCGCCGCTGCGTTTCTGATGATGCACGGTGGCGCGCCGTGCGGGACCGGGCGTTGTACGGATTGCATCCCGCTGCGGAGAATCTGACAAACGGGCCGGCGGGGAAACTGCGTCCAATGGCGATTCCTGCCGCTGTAAAAGGGGCCTGCGGCAGGTTCTGCAGCTGGTTGGTGGTTGCCAGTCCGAAAATTCCAGCCGATAATGGGCGGGTCGACGAGTCCGTCGAACTCGTGGCATTTCCCTGTGCGTGTGTCCGGCCGGGTGAGTCGAAACGTATGCTGCCGATCGCAGCGATCAACATTCGGGATCTGTTCCGCGAATCGGCGTGGACCTGGATTGGCCTGATATTTGCGATTGTCGTTCTTGCATGGATCATTGTCCGTGTGAGAGCCGTGTTTCACAGCGATGATGATCCTGCCGAGAATGCCAATCAAATACTCTCGGAAATCCGGGAAATGTATGAGGAAGGTAAGCTCTCGGAAGAGGAATTCCGATCCATCAAAGGCCGGTTGATTCAACAGCAAGCGTCAACGCGCGCCGGAGATGAGTGAAGACGGTTACGGAGCGGACGCAACACCCCGGGCGGGATTCAGGGGGCTGACGTGCCGCAGGGGGCGACGCGGGCAAGTGCCGCGAGCCAGCAGCGTGAGTTTACCACCCACCACATTTCGCCAGCCGAATCAGGGAGGCGGCGGCGATTAGCGCACCACCGGCGATTGCGCCGGTACGCAACCACTGAAGGACCCCCAATGACCTCCGGCAAAGACCATCCCACGGGCCGCCGCGGCGCAGCGAGCAAGAAGAACGCCAACTGCTCGTTCTGCGGCAAGAGCTACCGCGACGTCGGCCCGCTCGTCGAAGGCCCAGGCGACGTCTACATCTGCGGCGAGTGCATCGAACTCTGTCATTCGATTCTCGACCAGGAACGGCGCCGTCGCGGCGAATCGCACAAGCTGTTCAACAAGATTCCCGCCCCGCGCGAAATCGTCGCCCATCTCGACCAGTACATCGTCGGCCAGGTCCCGGCGAAAAAGACCCTCGCCGTCGCCGTCCACAACCACTACAAGCGGCTCGTCGCGTACGAGGACCGCGAAGGGGAAGTCGAGATCGAGAAGTCGAACGTCCTGTTTGTCGGGCCGACCGGCAGCGGCAAGACGCTCCTCGCACGGACCATTGCCAAGCTGCTGCAGGTGCCGTTTGCCATCGGCGACGCCACCACGCTGACGGAAGCCGGTTATGTCGGCGAGGACGTCGAAAACCTGCTGCTGCGGCTGTTGCACGCCGCCGACTTCGACATCGAAGCCGCCCAGCGGGGGATCATCTTCATCGACGAGATCGACAAAATCGGCAAGACGAGCCACAACGTGTCGATCACCCGCGACGTCTCCGGCGAAGGC
>JAEUIG010000593.1 GCA_016795125.1 Planctomycetaceae bacterium
CTCCGTGGTGAACTTCCTTCCTTTGCGGAGGTTGGCGCGGCTGACAATGCTCAATGGACGGAGCACGACAATTATTGTGCAAAGCCGGTTTATCCCCGTGGGCCGGTCGTGCAACCGCGCGTCAGTCCAGATTGGGTGGCACGCCCCTGAGCAACGTGAAGGGCGTGGCCGAGCGCCACGAATCGTCTGCAACAAGAATGTCGACCGCATCGGGCGCTCCGGCTCGTTGTCTTTCGTCAACGCCCACCTCGCTCAATGGGCATCGCGGCAACGCGGCGGCAAATCCCGTTCGCCCGGTATCTCGCCTGCCGCCGCAGCGTAACTGATGCCACAGCACCCGGTTCGGCTCGCCGATTGAGCAGCACCTGAAATCTGAATCGCCGCGCATCAGAATTGCAGTAGGGTTGAACGCCACGCCTTCACCCCTGCGAGCTTTCTCAATGTTTGCTGCCTTGGCCGCCCCTCGACAGGGGGGACAGCGCGCGCAGCGTGAAGCGGCGCTCCGTGGCTCCATCGCCGGCACCGGCGCGGCCGTGCCGACCCGCATCGTCACGAACGACTACTTCGTCTCCGAACTCGGACTCGACACCACCGCGGAGTGGATCGAATCCAGGACCGGCATCCGCGAACGCCGTTTCGCCGACCCGGACCTGCCGTTGCACATGCTGGCCGCCAACGCCGGCCGCCAGGCGCTCGAGCGCGCAGGCGCCGACCCCGCCGATCTGCGGCTGATCGTCGTCGCCACCTCGTCCTCCGACAACCGCATGCCGTCCACGGCGGCGCTCGTGCAGGCCGAACTCTGCGCCCGCCGTGCCGCCGCGTTCGACCTCAACGCCGCCTGCTCCGGCTTCGTCTACGCCTTCGACGTCGCGGCTCGCTGCCTGCAGTCGCTGGGGGGACAGGCGCTCATCATCGGCGCCGACCGCGGTTCGTCGCTCGTCAATCGCATGGACCGCACCACCAGCGTCTTCTTTGGCGACGCCGCCGGCGCGGTTTTGCTCGATGCGGATGGACCCGGCGAAGTCCTCGCCAGCGCACTCGCCTCGCAGGGAACCGCCGCGCCGCTCGTCGTCCCCGCGCACGGCACTATGCACATGGACGGCAAAGCAATCTGGAACTTCGCCACGCAGATCATTCCGGAAACGATTCTGTCGCTGTGCCGCACCGCCGGCCTGTCTCCGGACGAAATCGACCTGATTGTGCCGCATCAGGCGAATGTGAACATCCTGAAAGCGGCGGCCGACGCTCTCGACATGCCGTTCGACCGGTGGATGGTCAATCTCGACCGGTACGGCAACACGGTCGCAGCCAGTGTGCCCGTCGCGCTCGACGAAGCCCTGCAGTCCGGCCGCGCCCGCCGCGGAGACCACGTTCTCCTCGTCGGCTTCGGCGCCGGACTCTGCTGGGGCGGCCAGATCATCCAGCTATGACCCGTTTAGCGGAGAGCCGAAGGCGACCGCGTCTTTATCGAAATCATTGACTACTGGAACAGCGACATGGCCACGTGCGTTGAACAAGTCGAACCGGCGACGGTGTCGATCGGAAATCGAACCTGGGCGCTGCTTCGCAAAAAGCTCTCGACGCTGCGGACCGAGTGCTCGCGCTTCGGCATCGGAGCGGCCTTCCGGCTTGTGGCCGACAAAGTCGGCAGCCGCGTGCTGGGTCTCAAGGTGTCGCACGTCGTCTGGCTGGACGTTGAGGAAGTCGTCGTAACCGCTGCCTCGCTGCCAAAATTCGCCTTCCGCTTTCTGAATGCCGCAGAGGTCGCGGCCTATGCCCGCGATCCCGCCAACGATCTGGACAATGAGTTCGTCGCCCGGGCCGCCGATGGCCGGAACTCCTGCTTCGCCGCGCTCGACGGCGACCGGATCGCAGCCTACGGCTGGTATGCCCGCGACTGGATCGAAGGCGAACACTGCGACGGCTTCGGCCTGAAGATGCCGCCTGATGTCGTTTATATGTACAAGGGCTTCACGCATCCCGACTACCGCGGACAACGGTTGCACGGCGCAGTGATGGGCCTGGCGCTGCGGGCCTTCGCCGAGAACGGCGTAAAGGCCCTGATCTCCACGGTCGAATGGACCAACGACGCCTCGCTCAAGAGCTGCGCGCGGCTCGGCTACCGCCGCATCGGCGTCCTCGCCCGCGCCCGCTTCCTCAGCATCCCCTGGTGGAAGACCAGCAGCAAGGTCCGCGAGCGCGGCGTCGAAATCATCACACCAACAGTAGCCGCCCGCAAACTGACGATCGTCTAAGTCAACGAGCGGCCCTACCAGCCGCGACCATCAGGGAGCGCTCGACGCGTTGTACGCTCCCTGACGGTCGCGGCTAGTCAGTGGCGCTATTCCACCGCCAGCATCTTGATGCACACTGGAGTGCCGACCTCGAGCACATCGCCAGTCGCATGCAGCGTGCCGTCCGCCTGGTTGATGCGGAACACGACCACCGTTCCCGAGTCCTGGTTCTCAGCGAACAGGAAACCTCCGGTCGGATCGACGGCGAAGTTCCGCGGCGTCTTGCCCCGCGTCGGCTCGTTCTGGATGCGGTCCAGCTTGCCCGTCGCCGGGTCGATCGTGAACACGGCGATCGTGTCGTGAGTGCGGTTCGACCCGTACAGGAACTTGCCGGACGGATGCACGACCACTTCCGCCGTGCTGAACTCCGGACGGACGGCCACCGGGATCGTCGGAATCGTCTGAATTTCCGTCAGCTTGCCATGCGCCGCATCGTACGACATCGCGGTGACTGTCAGCAGAATTTCGTTGATGACGTACGCATACTTCCCCGACGGATGAAACGCGAAGTGCCGCGGGCCTGAACCGGGAGCGATCGCAATGTGCGGCGGAGTGTTCGGCGTCAACTCTCCCGTCGCTGCGTCGAACTTGTACACCAGCACCTGGTCGAGTCCGAGGTCCGCCACAAAGGCGTACTTGTTCGCCGCGTCGAGGTTGATCGAATGTGCGTGCGGCCCGGCCTGGCGTTCCGGCGTGATGCTGTGGCCCGTGTGCTGCACGAAGCAGGCGACTTCGCCCACGCTGCCGTCTTCGTGAATCGGCACGGTGCATACGCTGCCGCCGCCATAGTTGGCCGCCAGCACGAACTTGCCGGTCCTGTCCACCACCAGGTGACAGGGGCTCCCCCCTTGCGTGGAGGTCGCATTCAGATGCTTCAGCGTGCCGTCGGCGTTGATCTCGAACGCGCTGATTCCCCCCGCCCCGTCCGTTTCGCTCACTGAATACAGGTGCTTGCCGTCCGGATGGATCGCGAGAAACGACGGATTGATGACCGCCGCCGCCAGCTTCAGGTCGCTGCTCTTGCCGGTCTTCGGATCAAAACGGAAAGAGTAGATTCCTTCGCTCTTCCCGCCGCCGGTGTACGTGCCGACGAAGGCCAGGTACTCGCGCGGGGCGTCAGCGGCGGGGGTGTGCGACATGCTGGCAATGCAGGACAGGAACAAAGTGGCGGTGAATCCGAGCCAATTGTGCGAACGGCCGACCATGCGGTGTCTCCGGCAAGAGTGGCGAACTTCGTGGTGCAGGTCCCCATGAAACACCAATCTGCCGCCGGTCTGCAAGCCTGTGGCCGGTTTCGCAGGCGTTGCGTCATTTCCATCGGGTGGCACGCCCAGACCAACGGGATGGGCGTGGTGAACGCAACTCCCGCTCTCCAAAGCGTCAAACTCCCTCCCCCCGCATCGTTCGACGCCGGGCCGCCGCCCCCTACAATGCAGTACATGTCTCCCAACGTCCCGATTCTGACCGACGACGAAGTCCGCGCTTGGATTCTGGCGAACGTCCCCCGCGGCGACTACGAGCGCAAACGCGTCCTGCTGGTGGTTCCCGATCACACCCGCACCGCCCCGCTGCCCCTCCTCTTCGACGCGCTGTTCCACCACCTCCGGCCGGTCGTCGATACGCTCGACGTCATGTTCGCCCTCGGCACGCATCCCCCGCTCTCCGAAGCACAGATGTGCCGCCTGCTCGGAATCCAGGAGAAGGAACGCGCCCGCCTCTTCTACCAGACGCAACTGATCAACCACGAATGGGACAACCCTGAAGCGCTGTTGACCATCGGCAGCCTCACCGCAATGGAGACGGCAGAGATCTCCGGGGGACTTCTGTCCGAAGACGTGCCGGTCAAAATCAACGCCCAGGTCCAGAATTACGACGTGTTGCTCGTCGTCGGTCCCGTCTTCCCGCACGAAGTCGTCGGCTTCTCCGGCGGCAATAAGTACTTCTTCCCCGGAATTTCCGGGCCGGAACTGCTGAACTTCTTCCACTGGCTCGGCGCGCTGATCACCAATGCGGGCATCATCGGCGTGAAGAACACCCCGGTCCGACGCGTGGTGGATCGCGCCGCACAGCTGATCTCGCAGCAGCGGCGCGCACTGACGTTCGTCGTCACTCCCGACGGCACCGCCCGGCTGCACGGCATGTTCTACGGCGATCCGGAACCGGCGTGGTCGGATGCGGCGGACCTGTCCGGCCGCGTGCACATCCAGCGGATGCCGCGCCCGTTCCACACGGTCCTTTCGTGCGCTCCCGCGATGTACGACGAACTGTGGGTGGCGGGAAAATGCATGTACAAGCTGGAACCGGTCGTCGCCGACGGGGGCGAACTGATCATCTACGCGCCGCACATGCACGAGATCTCGGCGACGCACGGCGCGTCGATCCGCGAAATCGGCTATCACTGCCGGGACTACTTCCTGAACCAGTGGGAGAAGTTTGGCGAATACCCGCGCGGCGTCATCGCACATTCGACGCACGTCCGCGGCGGCGGCACCTTCGCCAACGGCGCCGAGCAATGCCGCGTCCGCGTCACGCTCGCCTCGCAGATTCCGCCGGAGGTCTGCCAGTCGATCAACCTCGGCTACCGCGACCCGGCGACGATTGACGTCGAATCGTTCGCCGACCGCGAACACGAAGGCGTGCTGCTCGTCCGCAAGGCCGGCGAGCAACTGTACCGCCTCGACAGCGATCCGATCTGACACAAAGTCGCAAAGCCACAAAGACGCACAGAGAACGGAAAGAGGTTTCGCCGGTAACCCACTCGCCAGTCTTGCGGGTATGCATGTTGACGATGGTGTGCGGTACCACTGAGCCATCTTTGCGCGTCTTTGCGTCTCCGTGCCTTTGTGTCAGTCTTCTTTCAATGTTTCATCGTTGCAGAATCCACCATGACTGCCTCCTCGTCCGACCTGACTGACCGTCTCGATTTCGCCCTTCGCGCCGCGCGCGAAGCGCAAGCGCTCATCCTGCGCTACTACCAGAACGCCGACCTGGCGGTCGACCTCAAGGGGGACCAGTCCCCAGTGACCGCCGCCGATCGCGGCGCCGAAGAACTCATTCGCGGCCTGATCGAACAGAACTTCGCTG
>JAEUIG010000597.1 GCA_016795125.1 Planctomycetaceae bacterium
GGCTGCTGTTCGGCCGTCGACGCGAACAGTCCGGTCTCGCTCAGCCTGCGCGGGAAGTTCACCTGCTCGCCGGCGCGCGGATTCGGCACGAGGCGGTAGATCGTATTCGTCCGCTCGTAGTCCACGAGATACAACTCGCCATCCAGCCCTTCTCCAAACGCAACGAGTGCCAGCGGGGTGTGAGCGAGAACCTGGTGTGATGTGACCGACTTGCCGTCGTACCGCAGGCCCCACACGAACCCGGTCTGGTAGTCGCCGTAGATGTAGACCCCCTGCAGTTCGGGCAGCTTCCGGCCGTGATAGACGTAGCCGCCAGTCATGGACGCCGCCTCCGAGTGGGGATGCGCGACCACCGGCGGGAGGATCGGCGTTGGTCCCTGCGTCACTTCCGGCAATACGGGCTGCGGACCTTCGGTGATGGCCCACCCGTAGTTGCCCCCCTTCTCGACACGGTAAATCATTTCCCACAACTGCCAGCCGACGTCGCCCACCCACAGGTCGCCCGTCGATCTGTCGAAGCTCATCCGCCACGGATTGCGAAAGCCGTACGCCCACCGCTCCGCGCGGATGTCCGGCATGCCGACAAACGGGTTGTCCGCCGGGATGGCATACGCCGTCGGCAGCGAGGCATCGGGGTGATCGACGTCGATCCGGAGAATCGACGACAGGACGTTCGTCATGTCCTGTCCGCCGCGGAGCGGATCGGGAGGATCAGGTCCGCCGCCGTCTCCCGTGGAGATATACAGGTAACCGTCCGGCCCGAACTTGAGACAGCACCCGTTGTGTCCGCCGGCCCACCAGCGGAACACGATCTGTTCGCTGGCCGGATCGATCGTCGGCGGGTCGGTCGGATTCACCGTGAACCGCGAGATGATCGACCCGTTCTCGACATCGGCGCCATTGATCGTACAGATGAAGACGTAGCGGTTCTGCTCATACTGCGGATGGGTGGCGATCGCGTACGCCGACGACAACTCGGGGCGTGCGGCACGCAGGTCGATGACGAGATCGGCCGATTTCGTACCGGCGTCATTGACGATCGACAGCAGCTTGCCGTTGGTCTCCAGCACGAAGAACCGGTTGGTCCCGGGGATCGGCAGAAAATCCAACGGCTTGTCGAACGTCAGATGAGGGAACGCGGGCTCGACGACGTACGGTGGCTGCGGGTCGGGAGTGCCGGCAATGGCGGATGTCGTCCAGGGTTCGCGCTCGGCGGCCGGGCAGTTGCCGACGGTCATCAACCAGCACGCACCGACAAGTCCAATCAACAGCCGCATGGTTTGCTCCCGTGGCTCGCGAACCCATCTCACGCGAGCGGCGGGGTTCCGCCCCGCCGTCGCGCCGAGCATACCAGCAGATCACCTTTGTCGTTACCCAAAGGGGCAAAGTTGAAACCACAAAGACACAAAGAACACAAAGCGTTTCCAGTCTGCGTGCTCTTGGTGTCCTTTGTGACTTTGTGGTTGAATCTAATCCTCGCATTCATGCGAGCGACGGCGAGCCTGTCATCGGTGAGCGGGCGATGTCAGGCACAGCCTGACCTACGGATTGTGCTTTTCCAGCAGCTGGCGCAGTTCGGCGACATCGCGGCGGAGTTCGCGGATCGATTCGTTTTGCAGGTCCTCGCGCAGCCTGCGGACGCGCGGGGTGAATCGCGAGAAGTAGGACGCGAGCCCCAGGTACAGCACGATCACGCCGATGATGTTCAGGGCGCCGAAGAAGACGGCCAGAGCCGTGGCGTCCTTGTCGAAGGGGTCGGGGCTGCCGAGCACCCTGCTGCCGGCGACGTACATGCCGACTACGCTGGCGAGCAAGGCCGCCACAACGACCCATTTCGTGATCTCGACATTGCGTTCGGCGCGAGCGAGCTGTTGTTCGAGTTGCATGCGATGCTCCTGGTAGCGTTCGGGTTTCAGGGAATCCTCCTGCCGCAGCAGGCGGGAGGCGAAGCTGTCGGCGTCGTGAGGTTCAGTCATGCGACAGCTCCTCGATCCGCCGCCTCAGCGCGGCCTTCGCGTAGTGCAGCCGCGACTTGATGGTCCCGTGACTGCAAGACAGAACTGCGGCGATGTCCTCGATGCTCATGTCTTCAAGGAACCTCAACGTGAGCACCCGGCGGTGATCGACCGACAGCGCGCCGAGCGCCGCGTGCACCAGTTCGGCATTGGGGGACGGCTC
>JAEUIG010000622.1 GCA_016795125.1 Planctomycetaceae bacterium
GAGATAAGCTCCCATGCGGGCCAGTCCGGGAGCGCCTGTATCCCAGTAAGGGATGCCGTCCGTCGGCGTGTTCTCAATGTAGAAGTCGCAGGTGACCATCGCGGCCCGGAGCATCAGCGCCTCGACTTCTGTTCGCCCGCCGAGGTCTTCGAACTGCTCGTGCGGCGCAGACGACACGTACTCCAGCTGCTCGGCATAGCCAAGCATGATCCACGCCAACCCGCGCGTCCACGTGCTGAATGGACTGTAGCCCTGCTGTGTTGACGGACACCGATATGCACCGGAGTTCACATTAAACAGACTCTCATGGACCACACGACCGGGAATGTCGTAGACGTCTCGGCCTTCGCCGTAGTAGATGTTGAATTTCGCGGTTGCTCGCGCGTGTTTGACGAGGCGCGAGAGCAAACTGATCGGGCAGTCCCCTTCACCCATCAGCTTGTGCCCGAGTTGATGGGCGACTGCCAGCGAGCGGAGCGAACGGATCGTGTCCGAAAACAGCGAGTGCGGGCCGTTGAATGAATAGATATAGCCGAGGTCTTCCCCGCAGGGACGCCAGCGTCTCGCCTGGATTGCGCCGCTGACTTTCAGTGCCAGTTCGTAGAAGTCGAGTTCGGTCTGATTGTGCGGGATGCGGCCTTCGAGCATCAGCCGCCGGAGGTTGCCGTAGGTGCTGACGTTGTTGAACCCGTGGTCGTGGACGCCGGTGTGGCTGACGTGCGGCGCCATGAACTTCACGGTATTGGTGCGGCCGGATTCGAGGAACCGCTCATCACCGGTGGCGTCGAACTGCAGGAGGGCAGAGCCGAACTGGAAGCCCTGCGTCCATTCGGTCCAGCCCTGCGCGGTGTACTGCCCTTTGACGGTGAAGACCGGCGAACCGCGGGCGGGGTCCCAGGATCGTTCAAGCGAGTCGAGGCATTCGGCGGAGCGCTGCCACATGCGGGCGATGGGGGCGGCGAGGTCGAGCGGTGAGAGGGCGGGTTGGATTTCGAGCATTGAGGAATCGGGGGCGTCTTGATTTTGGATTTTGGATTTTGGATTGAGTGGCTGGGGGTGGGCGAGAGCCGGAGTATAGCAGTGGCGGGAAGTGATGTGAGTGTGGGCTCTGTTGAGGGACGGAACGGCGGCGCTCAATTCTGGCCCCTCACCCCGGCCCTCTCCCCCGGCGGCGCCTCAATTAAAGACAACGCCGATCTCGGGGGCGAGGGAGATGAGGGCGCGGAAACTGGCGGCGAGCATTGACCCGCGGCTGCGGAGTGGTGACAACTGCGGCGAGATTCTTCTCCCGTGCCAGTGAGGACCTTGATGGATACGCTGCTCGAGCGACTGTTGCGCTATGTCCGCATCGACACGCAGTCGGACGAGTCGAGTTCGACGTCGCCGAGCACTGCCAAGCAGTTGACGCTCAGCAGGATGCTGGCCGATGAGTGCCGAGCCCTAGGTCTCGATGATGTTTCGTGCGACGAGCATGGGATCGTCATGGCGACGGTGCCGGCGACCGTGTCGCACACGGCTCCGACGATCGTCTGGAATTCGCATGTCGACACGTCGCCGGAATACACGGCGGTGAACGTGCGGCCGGTGGTCCATGAGAAGTACCGGGGCGGCGACATCACGCTGCCGGGCGATCCGACGAAAGTCATCCGGGTGGCCGACAATCCGGCGCTCACCGGGCTGGTCGGCACGACGATCATCACGACCGACGGGACGACGCTGCTCGGCGGGGACGACAAGGCGGGCCTGGCCGTGATCATGACGGCAGCGGCACGGCTGATGGCCGACCGGTCCATCCGGCATGGACCGGTGCGGGTGCTGTTCACGGTTGATGAGGAGATCGGGCGGGGGATCGTGGGGCTGGATTTCGAGAAGCTGGGAGGCGTGTGCGGCTACACGCTCGACTCCAGCGGGGCGGGGATCGTCGACTGCGAGACGTTTTCAGCCGATCAGGCGACCGTGACGGTGACGGGGATCAACTCGCATCCGTCGGAGGCGAAAGCGAAAGGGATGGTCAACGCGGTGCGGATTCTGGGGAAGTTCCTGGCGAAGCTGCCGGCGGACCGTCTCGCGCCGGAAGTGACCGAGCAGCGCGAGGGGTTCCTGCATCCGTACATGATCGAAGGGGGCGTTGCGCGGGCGTCGGTGCGGATCATTCTGCGGGACTTTGAGACGCCGAAGCTGGCGGATCATGCGCAACTCTTGCGATCCATTGCAGTGGAACTGGAGGCGGAGCATCCGCGGGCGAAGATCGAGGTCGCAATCAAGCGTCAGTACCGCAACATGCGCGACGGTCTCGAAAAGGAACCCCGAGCGGTCGCGAAGGCGGTGGAAGCGACCCGCGCCGCCGGCATGGAGCCGAAGCTGGACATCATCCGCGGCGGGACGGACGGCGCCCTGATGACCGAGCGGGGACTCCCCTGCCCTAACCTGTCCTGCGGCCAGCACAACCCGCACTCGCCGCTGGAGTGGGCAAGCCTCAAGGAGATGGAGCAGGCGGTGGAGGTGCTGGTGCAGCTGGCTCTGGCGTGGGGGCGGGAGCGGCTGGAATAAAGCGGAGAGCGGAAACTACGTGTGCGGTGACTCGGGCGCTTCCGAGCGTCCGGTTTGCTTTCCACGCGCGTTCGCCCTCAGAGTTTGCAGTTGCTGCGAACTCAGTCGAACGCCCGGCCGCGCCTCGATGACCATCCGCAGCGCCTCGTCGGGACTCGCCGCCTTACCGCTCGCCATCAGCACGGCCGCCGCAAACATGCCCGTGCGTCCGTGCCCTTGCGCGCAGTGGATATACACGGTGCCTGGCAGTGCTGCGACTTCTTCCGCCCAGCACCGCAGTTCTTCGGCCGAGACGTCCGCGCCGTCGAGAATTGGAAATGACCGGTACGACCGCTCCCGCAAGCGGTGAGGTTCATTGAACTCGCATGTCAGGTCGATGACGTGATCAATGCCCGCCGGCAGCTCGTGCGACAAGAGTCGGCGGCCGATCAGCAGACGATCTGTCAGTTGGTTGTACGCAGTCTCACGCGAGACGACTCGCAGCAAGTGCCAGACCATCCAGGAGAAAAGCAGGTAGGGCAGCAGCACGGCGTGCGTGACCGGCGAGAGCACGCCGCGCGGCGACTTGCCGAAGACGCCCGGACCGAAGCGGAAATAACCCGCGGCCACCCACGCGAAACTCGCCGACGGCCACAGCAGCAGCCAGTATGCTCCTCTGTGCACTGCCGCGAGTGCGGCCATTGCCAGAGCGAGCATCGCCAGCGAGACGCCGTGCTTCATGCCGAGTCACAATCTCATGTCAGGTGTCCGTGACGCGGACGCTCGAAAGCGTGCGGTTCACTTGGGCGCGCCCCTCGTCGCTTTGACCAGTTCCGTCAGCTTCCCCTTCGCCGCGCCGCTGTCGATTGTCTCCGCCGCCAGCCTCACTCCGTCCCCGATGGTCGACACACGGCCGGCTGCCAGAAGTGCTGCTCCGGCGTTCGCCAGCACCATGTTTCGCTGCGGCGCGGGGGCGGAGCCGTTGAAAATTGAGGTGATGATCTCTGCGCTGGCGGGGGGGGAATCGACCCGAAGCTGATCGACGCGGCATTGTTCGAGGCCGAGGTCGCCGGCCGTCCAGTGCTGCGTCCGGACTTCGTCATTCTGAACGTCGAAGACCGTCGTCGTGCCCCACAGCGAGACTTCGTCGAGCTCGTCGTTGCCGCAGACGACGAGCGTGCGGCGGGTGCCGAGCTGGCGGATCGCTTCGGCCAGCCGCTCGGCCGTTGCGATGCGGCTCGTGCCGATGACCTGGAAGGCGGCGCGGGCGGGGTTGGTGAGCGGGCCGAGGAGGTTGAAAATGGTGCGGAAGCCGAGCTCGGCCCGGATCGGCGCGACGTGCTTCATCGCCGTGTGAACCACTCTGGCAAAGCAGAAGCCGATGCCGATCTCGTCGATGCAGCGGCCGACCTGCTCGGGGGTGAGGTCGACGCGGACGCCGAGGGCTTCGAGCACGTCGCAGGAGCCGGAGGAGCTGGAGACGCCGCGGTTGCCGTGCTTGGCGACGGGGACGCCGGCGGCGGCGGCGACCAGTGCGGAGGCCGTGCTGATGTTGAAGGTGTGCAGCTTGTCGCCGCCGGTGCCGCAGGTGTCGAGCAGACCCTCGCGCCGCGTGGGGATGACGGACGCCTTCTCGCGCATGGCCCGCGCGGCGCCGGCGAGCATCTCGGGAGTTTCGCCCCGGATGGCGAGGGCGGTCAGCAGGGCAGCGGTTTCTGCGGGCTGACAGTTACCGTCCATGATGGCGATCATGGCGGACTGGATGGAGGCGGCGGAGACCGTTCGCGCCGCGAGGAGGTCGTCGAGGACCGGGCTGAGCTGGGGGTGCATGGGCCGACGGAGCGGTGAGGGGTGAGAGTTCAGGGGCGATGTGGTTTCGTTGCCCCTCATCCGGCCTTCGGCCACCTTCTCCCCACTGGCGGGCGGGGCTGCTCATCGAGGGCAGGTTGTGGGGAGAAGGGCGTGAT
>JAEUIG010000685.1 GCA_016795125.1 Planctomycetaceae bacterium
TCGGGCTTTGCGCCGTTCCGGTCGCGTTATATTCTTCGCGCGCCGCCGCCTGTCATCCTGAGGCCGGGGTTCTCTCCCCGGCGCATGGGCTGCTGTTAACGGGGATGGCGAATATGCACGACGTCGAAGTCTTCCTGCTGCTGGGCGTATGTGGCCTCTGCGTCTTTCTGTTCCCGCTGCTGCTCGCGCTGGTCCTGTGGTCGAAGGTCAGCCAGTTGCGCACCGACATGGATGCGCTGCAGCTGCGTGTGCGGAAACTGACGGCAGGTGAAATCCCGTTAGCGCCGCAGAAAGCGCCGGCGACAGTGGCCGCCAGCGAGATTGAGGTGGTTGCGAAGCCGCCAGCGGCGGTTGTTGCACCGGTTTTGGAGACGGCAGCGCCGCCGCAGCCGGTTGGGCCGGCGGAGCCCGCGCACCAGCGACCGCCGCAGCCGATGGCCGAGCGGACGAAACCCGAGGAACCGGTCAAAGAGCCGTTCTCGCTGGAGGAGCTCCTCGCCGGGAAGTGGCTGACGTGGGTCGCGGCGCTGGCGCTGATCATCGGCGCCGGGTTGGGTTTCAAGTACGCGATCGACAACCAGTGGATCGACGAGAAGGGGCGCATCGCGCTGGGGCTGCTCGTCGGAGCCGCGGCGTTCGCCGGCGGCGCGTTTGCGATGGTGAAAGACTATCGCTGGCTGGGACAGGCGCTGGCCGGAGCGGCGGCGGGAATCCTGTATTTCGCGATCTACGCCGGCTACGGCTTCTACGACAAACTGATCCCGCTGGAGACCACTTTCGCCGGCATGGTGATCGTCACGATCGCCCTGTTGGCGTTTTCCGTCATCTTCAATGCGCAATCGACCGCAATTATCGGCCTGATCGGCGGATTCCTTACGCCACTCATGCTGTCCACCGGAGTCGATCGACAGCGGGAGCTGTTCGGCTACATCTTCCTGCTCGATCTGGGCGTGCTGGGAATCGCCAGCTTCCGCCGCTGGCAGCCGCTGCAGATCACCGCGTTCTGTTTCACAATCCTCCTGTGGCTCGGCTGGTTTGCGAATTTCTACGAACCGGCCAAGCTGGAGACCACGCTGATCCTGATGACGGCGTTCTTCGCGCTCTTCGCCCTGCTGGGAGTGTGGCACAACTCGCTGCGACGATTGCCCGCTCAGCCCGGCGACCTGTTCCTGATGCTGGCGACTCCGGTCGTGTACTTCGTCGCGCTGTATGCCGTGACGAAGAGCCAGTACGAGAGCTGGCACGGCCTGATGGCCGTGGGCCTCGGCGCGGTGTACGTCGGCTTCGCCGCATTACAGATGGCCCGTAATCCGGCCGGCAAGCTGGCGGTGCTCTCCCTGGCGGGCGTGGCGGCGAGTTTCCTGACAGTCGCCATTCCGCTGCAGCTCACCGGTCACTGGATCGCCATTGCGTGGGCGGCCGAGAGCCTGCTGCTGGTGGAGCTGGGGTTCAAGTTCCAGCAGCCGAAACTGCGCTGGGCCGGATTCGGACTGTTATGCGTTGTGCAGCTGATCCTGTTCTCGTACACAGCAGAGACATTCGACAGCCCGCGAACATTCAACACGCGGTTCATCGCCGATCCTGGAGCGGAGTTCATTCCGGGCGTGGCTGACGGCGGCGCAGCGCCGGCCGAGCCGACCGTCCCGGCGTGGACCGATGTGTTCAACGGCCGTTCGCTGAGCTTCCTGGCGAGCGCACTCGTGATGGCGATCCTGGCATGGGAGTACCGGCGCCGCGGACGGACGCTGGAGGAGAACGACTCCGATCAGCCGTCCGGCTGGTTCGCGGTGATGGTACCTCTCACCCTCCTGGGCATGCTGTGCCTGGAGACGTACTCCCTCGCTTATCTGTCGCAATGGTCGGAGTTCACGGTTCTCGGAGTGATCACCGCCTGGACGGCCGCCGCAGCCCTCGTGGTCGTCTGGATGTCTCTCGCCTGGGGACCACGCTGGCTGGAACGCATCGGAGCGGGTTTGTTCGCGCTGGTCGGTTTGCTGCTGCTGTTGGAACTGGGAGGGACGCTGACCGGCTGGCGTTCGGAATGGTCGTATCTCAACTCCAAAGGTGTGCCGC
Organism: Planctomycetaceae bacterium; assembly: GCA_016795125.1. Lineage (GTDB taxonomy): Bacteria > Planctomycetota > Planctomycetia > Planctomycetales > Planctomycetaceae > JAEUIG01. Next base: position 2,074 of record JAEUIG010000685.1, read on the forward strand.
AAGCGTTCTGGTGGTGGCCGATTGCCAATCCGCGCGGGCTGGGTTTCATCGCGGCGATTGTCGCTGCCGCCATCAGTGCGGCGATGATTGTCCGGTCGCGGCGCAGTGGCGCGGAGGAGGAGGGCATGGGCGATGCAAGCGGTGCGGCTCGGTCGGGAGACCGGCCGCAACTGCCGCTGCCGCTCCCGCTCTCATCACTGCTGGGAGTGTTCGCGCACCTGTCGGGACTGGCGCTGCTTACGACCGAGGTGTATGCCCAGGGGGTGGTGCGCGAATGGCACACGTGGACGGCACTGTCGATCACCATCGTGTGGCTGCTGTACGCGATGGCGACGCTTGTGGCCGGCATCTACTACCGTTCGGCGACGGTTCGCGTCCTGGCACTGCTGTTGTTCGCTCTCACCGCCGGCAAGGTGTTCTTCTACGACGTGTGGCAGGTCACCGCCGCGTGGAAGACGGTGGCGTTCATGTCTCTTGGCGTGGCTTTGATGCTGGTCTCGTACTTCTATCGGCGACACCGCGACCGGATTCGCGCCTGGGTGAAGGCTGCGTCGTTCGCCGGTGCGGCAATTCTCGTGAGTCAGGCGACGCCGGCGTTCGCCGATGAGACCCTGCCGCCACTGCAGACCCTGGCCAACCGCTGGTCCATCACGGCGCCGACGGAGTCGGATCAGGAGTACGTGGGCATCAAGCTGCCGGCCGAGGTGTACAGCGTCGCCCGCGATGATCTGGCCGACATTCGCATCCTGGCGGTCAATGAGCAGACGAAAACCGCGCAGGACGTGCCGTATTTCCTCGTCCAACCTTCGGACCGCATCACCTTTCAGGACCGGCCGGTCGAACTGCTCAACCTGTCGCAAACGGCGGACGGGACGGAATTCCTGGTCGACCTGGGAGACGACCCGACTCCGATTCGAGAGATCGTGATCGACGTGGCGACCGGGACGCACAATTATCAGCATGACGTGCGGGTTTTCGGCGGCGACAGCCGCACCGCGACCGACGCGCTGCTGACCGGCGATGGCCTGCTGTTCGACGTCGCCCGCAACACCGACCACGTGCGGCTCGACCGCGTGGCGTTTCCGCGCAGCCAGTTTCAGTTTTATCGCGTCGTGATCGACAACCCGTCGCTGCCTGTAACAGGCGCCCGCGTGACCGATCGCGAGGAAACCCGCGCCCCGCGCCATGCGTTTCCGGCCGAGATCATCGGCGTCAAGGAGGACTCCGAGCGCCGTTGCACCGTCGTGTTGGCCGATCTGCACGTGGATCGCCTCCCGACGACGGGCGTGAATCTCGAGGTGATTTCCAGCGGCGATTTTCATCGCCGGGCGACGATCGAATCGGCCGACGTACTTGACGACGAGCGCCGCTGGCGGCTGGTCACCTCCTGCGACGTTTATCGGATCACCCGCACGGGCCATGCGACACGGGAGTCGCTGGCAACGCAGCATGCCGAGTCCCGCGGGCGCTATCTGCGGATCACGATTGAGAACGGCGATGACCAGCCGCTGACCGTTCAGAAAGTGACGGCGGAGGGCATCGATCGCTGGCTGGTCTGCGAGCGCAACCAGCTGCAACAGGACGGTCGGACCGTGGCCTTGTTTGCAGGCGACGAGCGCCGGTCCGCTCCGCAGTACGACCTGGCGCGCACGATCGGCGATGTGGACGTGGGCCGGCTGGAGTCCGGAGTTCAGACCGGCCAGCGGGAGCAGAATCCGTTTTTCACGGGACCGACCGTACCTCGACAGCCGTGGTCGGTCGAGCACCAGGGGCTGGTGTGGACACTGACCATTGCGGGCGTGGCCGTGTTCGGCGGCCTGACGGCGCTCCTGTTGTGGAAAGCCGCCGGCACTTCTCCACCGGCCGCGTAGTGTCTGCTCGATTTCCCGATCAGGAATTCGACACAAAGTCACGGAGACGCAAAGACGCGCAAAGACGGCGCGGCGATAATGGAGGAATGCACCGGCAATCACTCGACTGATTGCCGGGAGCGCTAAACGACCCGAAAGCAGCTGATGGCATCTTTGCGCGCCTCAGTGCCTTTGCGTCTTTGTGTCAGAATCTGAGATCCTGAGACAGGCAAGCCAAAAGCGGGGATTTGCTCGGTGAACGGTTAGCCGGCCCGGACTTCGGAGCCGGCCTGCGGCGGTCCGTCGAAGAGCTGCCAGCCGACTTCGGCCAGGAAATCGCAAAAGGCGACCTGGTCGGCCGGTGGTGCGCCGGACACGTCCTGCAAGGTTTTCTCGACCTGCCGGGCGTCGCCCATGAATGCGTGCTTGAGCAGGGTGCGCACCGCCAGTTCGGCCGGGTTCTTGTTCAGTTCCTCGACACTGCCGAGCATGCCGGACTGCAGGAGGGCGTCTGCAAACAGGACGAGCCGCAGCGACAGGGCCGTTCGCGACTCGACTTTGGCGAGCTCGGGGACGGTGCAGCGGTTTTTGATCTTGGTGATGTGATGCCTGAGGATCTCGCGTTGCGCAGCGCGCTGCGCCGTCTGATCGGCGGGCGCAGCCATGACGCGCGACCGCCTTTTGGACGTGGGTTGCGAGTGAGACGACATCGACAACACTTCCTTGTCGGGACGGGTGGCCCGTCTCCCAGTCGGCATTGGTTGGGCTCCTCCTTGAGCAACGGCGAGTTTAGTGCAGATCAGGAATTGGGCAAAGACCACAATTCGCCGCGATTGCGCGGGCGGCGCACTGGTTCCGACCTGTCCCTACACCGCCGGTTGCTGCTGCGTCACGCAGTGGATGGCGCCCAGGCCCCACACCAGCGGGCGGCAGTCGATGCCGACGACCATCCGCTCCGGGAACAGTCGCTGCAGCGT
>JAEUIG010000746.1 GCA_016795125.1 Planctomycetaceae bacterium
ATCGCGAAACAGGTCGCCCACAAAATGCGCGGCTGGGACATGCGCTGGCTGGTGTACGATCCCTTCGTCGCTCCCGAAGCGGTCAAGGCGATCGGCGCCGAGCCGGTTCCGCTGGACACACTGCTTTCGGAGTCGGATTTCATCTCACTGCACACTCCACTGCACCCCGGCACGCGCAAGCTGATCGGCGAGCCGCAGTTCCGCCGGATGAAGCAGACGGCGGTACTGATCAACGCCTCGCGCGGGCCGGTCGTTGATGAAGCCGCTTTAATCCGCGCCCTGCAGGAGGGCTGGATCGCCGGCGCCGGGCTGGACTGCTTCGAGGAGGAGCCGCCGTCGCCCGACAATCCATTACTCAAGATGGAAAACGTCGTCCTCACGCCGCACTCGGCATCGCAATCGGCCGCCGGCCTCGAACCACGCTGGCAGGCGTCCGTCGAGTCGGTCATCGCCATTGCGGAACACAAGTGGCCGGCGTCGTGCGTCAACCGGAAGGAACTAGGAGACAGGATTTAGGGAACATCGTTTCTGCTGCTGGACTCGCCAGGCACCAAGCACCTCTCCATGTCTATCGACGGCTATAGCCACTGCGGCATCTCCAAGTACCGACCGGTGGAGGAGGTGTGGGCGGTGATGCGGAGCGCCGGCGTGTCGCAGGCCGTGCTCTGCCAGCATCTGGGTGAATACGACAATTCTTACCTCGCGGATGTCGTGACGCGGGACCCGCAGACATTCGCGGCCGTGTGCCTGATTGATCCGTCCAGTCCGACAGCTGTTGCCGACCTCGAATACTGGCATGCGACCGGGGTCTTTCGCGGAGTGCGCCTGTACGCCGGCTGGCTCAATGAATACGCCGCGGTGTGGACGCGCGCCGTGGAACTCGGCCTGACGCTGGTGATCTATGCCTCAGAGGGCGCTGCATTCGCCGCACCGCCGGTGGCGCGGTTCGTCTCGACCCATCCCGAGGCGCGCGTCGTCATGACTCACCTCGGCAACCCGCAATTGCACGATGGCCGGCCGGCCGAGTCCGACTGGCTGTCGCTGGCCGAATTCGCGGGGGTCTACGTGCAGCTTTCCGGACTGTCGATGTTCTGCGAGTTCCCGCACACCGAACTCGATGACCTGGTGCGGGCGACCGTGCGCGCGTTCGGGGCGCAGCGAGTGTACTGGGGGTCGAATTTCCCGGTCTGCGGCGGCGCGGCCGAGTATCAGCGCGACCTGCAACATGTGCTCGGCGGCGCGTGGGGACTGACGACCGACCAGGTGCAGGCGATCACCAGCGGCACGGCAAAACGCCTGTGGTTCGCGTGACGCCGCGCCCCCCGTCGTCGCCGACAAACGTGCCGAGGCGTCGTCGGGATGTGTGCGATCAACCGACGCGCCGGCGGTCCTGCACGCTTTCCTGTTCCGGCAGCCGCACTGTGGTCACGCCCGCGGCTTCGAACAACCGCACCAGATGCTGATGGCAGGTCAGGAGCAGCAACTGGCGACCGTCGGCGGCGTAATCCAGCATTGTGCGAACGGCGGCCTCCGTGCGCTGCTGGTCGAAGTTGACGAACAGGTCGTCCAGCACGATCGGCAGTTCAATCCCCTGACGCACGAACTCGTCGATCAGGGCCAGGCGGATCGACAGGAACAGCTGCTCCCGCGTCCCGCTGCTGAGCTGATCGACGCGGAACGACTGGCCGCGGTCGTCGTCGATCACCAGCGACCTTTCCCCCAGCGGCGCCCAGACGCGCTGATTCCTGCCGGCCGTCAACTGCTGGAGATACCGGCCCGCTGCAAGCAACGTCTGCGGCTGGCGGTCGCGTTCCAGTTGAGTCCGGAGCGTCTCGAGCCCGCGCGACGCGAGTTCGACCGCGCTCAGCTGCCGAACGACCCGCTGCAGTTCGTGCTCCGCCTGCGCCCGCTCATATCGCAGTGAAACAACCCGCCGGCGGGCCTCGAGTGCGGCCAGTTCCTGCTCGACGCGCCCCGACTGCTCGTGATCGCCCTGCAGGTCGGACTGCAGATCGGACAGTTCGGTTTCGATCGTGGCGATCGCCTGTCGGTTGCCGGCGCCGTCGAACCGCAGCAGGTCGTCCTCAACGATCGCCAGTTCCGGTTCGCTCGCAGCCGCCTCAGCCAGTTCCTCTGCGGCCACGGAGATCTCGGCAGCCAGTTCCCGGCGGCGGCGGAAGGCGGTCTCCAACTCCAGGAACTCACGACGGTTCCGGGCGCCCACTCCTGACAGCAGCGCGGTCCGCGCCGTCACCTGCGCACGTCGCTGCTGCCGCGCCAAGCGGAGCGCTTTACGAGTGTCGCGCAACTCCTGCCGCAGTGCAGATCGCCTGGATTCGGCAGCGGCCAGCACTTCCAGACGTACGCGCCAGCGCTGCAGGAGATCGACGTGCCGAGCGGCGGCATCCTCCGCGCCGATGAGACGTGCGAGCGCTGCGATGCGCGTCGTAAAGTCGCGCCAGGCGGCTTCGGCCGTCTGCACGGCCGCCTGTGCCTCGCGCAGGGCGACCTGCCGGCGACGGGCTTCCTGCGCCGATTGCCAGACATCCAGCGCGCCGGCGACGCGCACCGATTCGTCGAGTCCGGATTCCTTGAGTGCGAGGCACCAGTCACGGCGCGACTGGCTCACCGCGCGCTGCAACAGGCGGACGCGTTCTCGCAGATTGCTCAACCGCCGGCGGCGCTCCTGCAGTTCCGCTTCGCGCTGACCCGCAGCGCCCAGTTCCGTCAATTGGCCGACCAATGTATCGAAACGCTCGGCGATCTCGTCAGGATCGGACACATCGCCGATGCCGTCGCGACCGGCGATTCGCAGACCGCCGTCGTCGTCCTCTTCCGGCATGAAATCCGGCTCATGGATGAACCGTTGCATGTCGCGTTCGAGACGATTCAGTTCCGTCTGCACTTCCTCCTCGCGGCGCCGCCAGCGGGATTGATCGCCCGATGCAGTCTCCAGTCGCTGCCTGATCGACCAGATCAGGCCGCCACAGCAGATGCCGAGCAGCACGAAGATCACGCCCACAATGGCCGCGTGCACGCCGCCGCCGCCAAAGAATCGCCAGAGACCGGCCGCCGCGAGCACCACTCCCGCCAGCCCCAGCACGGCCAGTGCCGTCTGAAAATGCGACGGCAGCGTCTCCTGTTCTGATGCGGCCGCACCTGCCGAGCGAAGCTCGGTCAGCAGTCGCGACTTGGACTGCTGTTGCGATTCGAGGCGACGCAGATCATCGAGGTCCGCCAGTTCCTGCCGGACTCGCTGCTGCGCGTCGCGCACTCCGGCGCCGGCGTACGGTCGCAACTGTGCGGCCTGTTCCGATTGCTGCTGCTGCAGCCGCGTCGCCATGTTGCGATACGCCCGGATGCACCGCGCACGGCTGCGGGCGGCGGCGCGGTAACGGTCGGCCTGCCGGAACAGCTTGACGGCGACCGCCGGTCCCGGATCGATTCTCTCCAGCCGGGACTCGGACCAGCCGGGGCCCAGTTGACGCAAGCGCTCGTCGAGCTGGCGGCGCGCGGTTTCGGCGGAGGACTTCAGCGCCGGCAACGACGTTTCAAGGCCGCGCAGCGATTCAAACGACTGCAGCAATTGCCGAATCTCCGGCGCATGCTGCTGCAGGGAGCGATCCCCGCCGGAACGGCGATACTCGTCGCGGAGCCGCCGGCGCGCCTGGATCGCCCGCTCGATCTCCTGACCGAGACCGGCGACGCCGGTTTCGAGCCGCGACAGCTGCTGCGCACCATCCTCGGGAAACTCCGCAACATCCGGCAGATTATCCAACTCGTGCTGCAGCCGGCGATGCCGCTGCCACGGTCCCCAGACGCGTTCCAGAAACGCGTGTCCGCGCAACTGTTCGCGCAATCCGTCTTGCCTCCACTGCTGTTCGGCAATGCGGTCGGAGATGTCTGCCTGCTCCCGTTCCAGATCGGCAAGGCGGTCGTCGTCCGCCGCGGCCTCCGCCAGCTGGGAATCGATGTCGCTGATGATCCGCTGCCAGTGCTGCAATTCGCCGGTGCGGTTCCCGGTTCCGAGCAGGGCGTCGCGCGCCTGCTGCGACCGCTGCAGCAGCTCAATCAGCTGCTCGCCTTCATCTCCCAGCGACAGTTGATAGATGAACTGCGCCGTTTCATCGCCCTGCAACGTGGCGAGTTCCTGCAGTTCGAACAGCCCGACCGCGAAGACTCGCTCGTAGACGTCGCGACTGATTCCGCGGAGGAGGGTCGGCAGAGTCGGCGTGGAGTCGCCGCCGCCGGGGGAGCGGCGACGGAGTTCCGCCTGCCCGCCGGTCGCGGAAGTCCTGCGGACGATGAGTTCCTCGCGGCCGTCCTGGACGACCAGTTCTCCGGCGCAGCCGATCGTTCTGGGCCGGGCGCCGGCCGCGAGTTCGTCCTGCGCCAGGTAGCCGTACAGCATGCTTCGCAAGAAGCGGACCAGTGTGGACTTGCCGGTCTCGTTCGGGCCATACAGCACGGTCAGCCCGTTGGGGGCGAGCGTGACGGCGACATCGTGCCACGCGCCGAAGCGTTCGATCTGCACCTGCCGGATTTTCATGTCAGACTCCGTTCCTCAATCCGCACTCAACCCGCCCGCACAGGCTTCCGGCCCGCTCCAGGCTTACCCTGCATCCCGGACAGAGTTCGCCAGCCATCCCGCCCGTAACAGTTCCGCTGCTTCGCGCACTGCGCCTGCCGGCAACTGCGACAGCCCGTCAGCAAACGGGGCGATGCGAGCACGATTCAATTCGGCTTCAACCTCCTGCTTCACGGCGGGCCATGCTGTCTCGGCGTTCTCCGTCAACCACGCCTGCAGCATCGTGGAGGCAGAATCGGTCGCCGCCGCTTCGCGCGGGCAGACTTCCCAGCGATGCACGCGCGTCAGTCTCGGACTGTCGCCAAATGCCGATTCGACGGCCTGCTCGATTTCCCTGCACAACGCAGGATCGCTCAACAGTTCGATGCAGGGACCGGACCCGGTGATCCGCCAGCGAAGCAACCAGAGCGATTCACCGATGGCCGGCTCTCGCTCAATCAGCATGAACTGCAGTCGTTCAATCAGTTCGGCGCGGGACGTCTCGGGAGTGACGACGAGCGGGCAGCGTTCCCAGCGGACCGATGCCGTCGGCACGCGAACGATGTCCGCGATCCGTCCGGCGTGCCAGTCGACGATGTCGATCCCTCCGCCGCCGGTTTCGTCGACCGAACGCCCCTGCGGCGGGCCCGGATCGGCGACGAGGGTGATACCGACCGACCGGGACTGCCTGTGTGAGGCGCCCCAGCAGGCGATGTAATCGTGACAGGCCGCTGTAGAGACCTGTCCGGAACTGTTGCCGCCGTTCTCCGGCTCCGACATCTGGTCGAAGGCGTCGGGATGATCGGGAACCAGAATTCGCAGTGGCTGATCGCCGGGCAGAGCAAGCACGTCCGGCCGATCGCCGGCCGTCTCGTGACCGGCGCCGCCCAGCGTCAGTTCCGCCAGCACTCGTCCATCACAGCTCAGCGCTGCCGTCGGCTGACGATCAGACAGCATCGTGACGTTGCCGGGCCACTCTTCGTAGGCAAAGACATCGGGGGGTTCACCGTCTTCAAGCGCCCAGAAGACAGGGATGCTGCTGTCGGCGAGTCGGCGGAAACCCGCCAGCAGCGCGCGGCGGTCGTCGATCAGGGTCGTCCCGGGGAGCGTTCGCGGCGTGAGCAGGAGGAAGTCGACATCGTGCTCGATGCACGCCGCGACGAGCCGTTCCCAGGCGCGTGCGGGCGCATCCTCGGCGATGCAACGTGCCGCATCCGTCAGGGAACCTGCACCGCGCAACGGCTGGTTGAGCCGCAGATTTCCCGCATGAGCAAACCGCAACGAATACAGCGCCACCGTGGACTCCTTTCCGGCAGGCTGCGGCCAGTCGCCGCAATCCTCCGGAGTTTACCGGCTGATGGCCCGAATGGAAAAGCTCAGACGTGGTTTCCGCGTCGGCGTGCCGGCCAGCGTGTGCGAACGAACAAAGTCAGCGCCAGCGCCGTGAACAGCGCCGCGGCCAGCCCGCCGGCGGCGAGCTGACTGCGTCCGCCGACCGACATGGCCAGCACCGCCCCTCCGAGCAGCACCAGGGCGGCGACGCCCAGTCGAAAGCGATACGACATGATTTGCTCGACCAGCAGCAGCCCGAGAACGACGAGAAGCAGTGCCGGCGGCAGTCCATCTCGCCGGGTGGACGCCAGCGCCGGCGTCGTCGGCTGCCAGTCGGACAGGTAACGGAACGGCTGTGCGGGCATGATGCCGGTGATTCCCGCACGGTCGAGGAATTCGAGTCGGCTTTCGTCCGGATCGATGTTCACCGCGAACTCCGCGACCGAGTCGCGAGGCGGTCCGGCTTGCAGACGATGAATCCCGGCGGACAGCGCGATCGCCGCTGCGAGCGACGTGCCATCCGGCTGTACTGTCACGGGAACTTCGGCAATGTCGCCGTCGGGCGACTGGTGATTGACGACGGTGGCGAACTTATCGGGCGAAAACCGCTCCACCAGGAGGTCTCCCACCAGCGATTGCCGCGACGTCGTCGCCCCCTCCGCGGCCGCCCTGGTGAGTTCGTGGATGATCGGCACGAAGCTCGGCCAGAGCGCCCAGTTGCTCCACTGGTCGTCCAGAGAAGTCGTGACGACGAACAGTCGGCCGGACTCGATCGGACAGTCAACGACGGCGGGATCGCCTGTCGAGTACGACAACAAGACTTCGGCCGCGGTCTTCTCCGACAGTTTCAGCCGCCAGTAGCGATCGATCTCGGTTGTCAGCAGGCCGGCATCGGGATTGCCGGCGAAGGGCTGAATCACCGGATGCACGTAGTCGCCGGGTTCCAGCCGCATCGGTTCGTCGGCGGGCGTCGCGCTACTTACGATCTGGTCGAGTTCTCCCGGCAGCAGAGTCTGCAGCGGACGGTACCCGGCCGGCTGGACCTGATCGCCCAGAGCCACGACAAGCCCGCCGCCACCGGCGACGTAAGCGCGCAGCTGCGCGACATCGGCCTCTTCGACGAGCGGCAGGTTGCACAGGAACACGCAGTCGTATCGGTCGAGATCCGTATTGCCGAGACTGTCGCCGCCGATCACAGTCGTGGCCACTGCGGATTCGCGATCGGCCGTCATCGCCGGCGCCAGCGCCAACTGAACAAAGTCAGACGCCCCGCGCCGGTCCGAAGTGCGCGGCCGGCCGCTGACCAGCAGGACTTCGAGCGGTCTCTGTTCCGGAAGCAGCGCCCAGCGGATGTTGTCGAGCGCGAGACCGTCATCCGGGATGCGCGCCGTCAGGTTGCGCCCGTCTCCGGGGGCTGCGGAGAGCGGCACCTGAATGGTGGCGGCCCGCCCCGCCGGCACGGTGAGCGACGCCGCTCCCGCGACACGGTCTCCGATAAACACCTCGATCGGCGCCTCGACCGGAAGTTTGCCGGAGTTTTCGACGGTCACTGCCACCGCACTCGCGGGCGACATGGAAAATGCGCCGGACACCGGGACGGCGCCCGTCACAGCGAGTTGCTGCGCGAACTCGGTGGCGACCGGCACGCACGTGAGCTCCGCATGGGCGGACAGTTCCGCGAGGAGCGCCGCGACCTCCAGTTGCGGCTCTGATGCGGAGGCCGCCCAGTTCGTCGATTGGAAATCGCTGATGAGGATGACTTCGGCGGGGAGCGCGCGTTCCCTGTTGCGCAGGCTGTCCTCGACGACCCGCAGCGCGCCGGCGACGTCACCACGCTCCTGAGTGGCCGAGAGCGTCCGGATCTGGCTGAGGACGGCGGGCCGGTCGCGAGAGATG
>JAEUIG010000756.1 GCA_016795125.1 Planctomycetaceae bacterium
AGCGCCGCACACGTCATGAGCCGTTTCATGGGAAGCCCCTTCGATTGTGGACCGCAGCGACACAGCCGGGATGATCGCAGGGGGGAGTGAGCACGGCAAGAACAGTCCTGTGGGGCGACCTCAGTTCCCCATTCGCGCAATGAAAAACCCCTGGAACAGTCGCTTGGAAGCGACCGGTTCAGGGGTCTTCAAAAGAGGCGGCGCCCGGATTCGAACCGGGGGTGACGGATTTGCAATCCGTTGCCTTAGGCCACTTGGCTACGCCGCCGAAAGGCCTTCGGGGAAGGCATCTTCAGCAGTCCTGACGCTCAGGCCGTGAGGCCCGTTCGTTGTGTCGCCTCCGTGCGTCCGCCGGGCGGATCACCGACACCCCCCAAGTATCGGCTGGAGGGGTACGGTCGCAACACCTGGTCTGCAAAACCGGGTCGGAGGGCCGACGGCAAAGTCTACCAACTCGGCCCATTCTCACAAGTCGCCGGACGAACTGTTTTGTGCAGGACAACGCCGTCGTTCGGCAGGTTCACGCCCCGGAAACTCTCCGGGACGCTGCAGACATGCCGGCCGAAATCGAGCGGACGCACGGAGACAGCACTGCTGAACGGCCTCGTTGGATTGCGGGTTGCGATGAACCACGCGGTCGGGCATCAGCCCGGTGCCTGATCAGAATCTGTCTGTCTGCGTGTGCCTCTCTGACTCGTGGCCTTGTGTCATCAATGCCCGGAGACGCCAGGGTCTCCATCAGTAGCAGCGTGCCACGCGCCGATTTGCAACGCGCTATCCGCCAACAGAATCGGATCGGCGGGCATTCCGGATTCGGCGTTGGCTTTGGAATCCGATCCCGCCTTCAGCTGCAGGCAACGCGACACGTTCGTCGTCGCGAGTCGCCCAACTCCGTTCTCATAGGGAGGCTCATGTCATGAAGTCCTGGAAATCGACAATTCTCTGGGCAGCAGCAATTCTCACAGCGGCCCTGATTCCCACGAGCGCACACTCCGCCGGGCTGCTCATTTCGGAGGGCGGATTCGGCGGTGTTCTGGAGATTCAAGAGCATTCGGCGGAGGTCACGATCAACAACGGCATTGCCGTCACGCATGTCACGCAGGTGTTCCGTAACACCGAGGACCGGCAGGTCGAGGCGCTGTACCTGTTCCCCGTTCCCAAGGGAGCCTCGGTGTCGAATTTCAGCATGTGGATCAACGGCAAGGAGATGGTCGGCGAAGTCGTGGAGAAGAAGCGGGCGCGTGAGATCTACGACAGTTACAAGGCGGTCCGCCGCGATCCCGGACTCCTGGAGCAGGTCGATTTCCGCAACTTCGAGATGCGGATCTTCCCGATCGGGCCGCAGGCCGAGCAGCGGGTCCAGATCACCTATGCGCAGGAACTGGACTTCGATCACGACTGGGCGACGTACGTCTATCCGCTGGCAACTTCGCCGAAAGCCGGACTGGATGCCCGCACCCGCGGCAAGTTCGCCCTGACGATGAACGTCAAATCCGAAATCCCGATTGAGAAGCTCGAAAGCCCCAGCCATCGCGACGAGTTCGTGATGGCCCGGCACACCGATTCGTACTGGCAGGCGAGCCTGGAGACCGACGGCGGCGACCTGAACCGCGACATCGTGCTGGCGTATCACGTCGCACGCCCGCACACCGGGATCGACGCCATCACTACGAAGCAGCCGGGCGAAGACGGCTATTTTCTGCTCACGCTGACCGCCGGCGAAGACCTGTCGGAAGCGTACAAGGGAATGGACTACGTCTTTCTGCTCGACATCTCCGGCAGCATGGCGCAGGACGGCAAGCTGCGGACCTCGCGTGAGTCGATCGGCGCGTTCATTCGCGAACTCGGCCCCGAGGACCGGTTCGAACTGATTACGTTCAACGTGGCGCCGGCGACACTCTTCAACCAGTTGCAGCCGGTCGACGACCAGTCGCAGCAGCGGGCGTTTGATTTTCTCAACTCGCAGCAGGGGCGGGGCGGCACGGTGCTGCGGCCGGCCATGGCGACGGCCTACAAGTATGGGGATCCCGACCGGCCGCTGAACGTCGTGGTCCTCAGCGACGGCATGACCGAACAGTCGGAACGGCAGGAACTGCTGGCATCGATCCAGTCGCGACCGGCCGGCGCGCGAGTGTTCTGCATCGGGGTCGGGAATGACGTCAACCGGCCATTGCTGAGCCAGCTTGCCGAAGACGCCGGCGGCCTCGCGGCATTCCTTTCCCAGGGTGACGACTTCGAACGACAGGCACAGGCGTTTCGCCGCAAGCTGCTGCGTCCGGCGGCGAGCAACGTGCAGATCGCGTTCGGCGGAGCCGATGTCTACGACGTTGAGCCGCGCGACCTGCCGGACCTGTATCACGGGATGCCGGTGCGGGTTTACGGCCGCTACCGCCAGGCGGGCCCGGTCAGCGTTACGATCGACGCAGAGATCAACGGCGCTCCGTTCCATCAGTCGGTCGCGCTGGAGTTCCCCAGTGAGAAGTCGGCAAATCCGGAGATCGAACGGATGTGGGCCTGGAAGAAGGTCGACCGGCTGCTCAAGGAGAGTGAACGAAGCGGATCGCGCCCGGCAGTCGTGGAAGACATCGTCCGACTTGGCGAGACGTACTCGATCGTGACCGAGTACACGTCGTTCCTGGTGCTGGAGAACGATGCCGAGTACCAGCGCTGGCAGATCGAGCGCCGCAACCTGCTCCGCGTGGACCGGGACCGTCAGGCGCAGCAGGTCGTGCAGAACCAGCTCGAGCAGTTGCGGGAACGGGCCCTGGCGGACCTGGGACCGGTTGATGCGGCTGCGAAACCGCAAGCGGCCAATCCTGAGAGTGCGACTCCGCAGTCCAGTGCGCCGGTTGCAAGGCCGACGAGCCGGGATCTCGATTTCAACGGGCCGTCGATTGGCGGCGGGGCGATCGATCCGCTGAGCGGCGGGATTGCCCTGGCATTGCTCGGCCTGGGCGTCGTC